>JAQSYR010000033.1 GCA_029256035.1 Anaerocolumna sp.
GGAGGTGCAAGAGGTTTAGGTCAGGCAATGGCTGAGTTATTTGCATCAGAAGGAGCTAAAGTCGTAGCAGTAGATATGGAAGGATTAACTTATGAAAATCCTAATGTGGAAGGATATAAATTAAATGTAACTAATTCAGAAGATTGTAAAACATTTTTTGACTATGTTGTTGGTAAATACGGCAAGATCGATGTTCTTGTAAACAATGCAGGTATTACAAGAGATTCCTTAACAAGAAAAATGACAGATGACCAATGGGATTTGGTATTAAATGTTAATTTAAAAGGTGTTTTTAACTTAACAAGACTTATTGGACCTCAGATGCAGTCACAAGGCGGTGGATCTATTATTAATATTTCATCTGTTGTTGGAGAATTTGGTAATATAGGTCAGGCAAATTATGCAGCAACAAAAGCTGGTGTTATTGGACTTACAAAGACATGGGCGAAAGAGTTTGCAATGAAAGGCGGCAATGTAAGAGTAAATGCAATCGCTCCTGGATACACAATGACAGATATCTTAAAAACAGTTCCTCAAGACTTATTAGATGGATTTGCGAAACAGACCATGCTTGGAAGATTAGCGCAACCAGAGGAAATAGCTTATCCTGCTTTATTCCTTGCTTCTGATGAATCCTCTTATGTTACAGGACACACATTAAGCGTAAACGGTGGTATGAGATTATAATTTATTAACAGGAGGGCTAAAATGTCAGTTAATGTTGGTATTGTGGGCACCGGTATTTATTTGCCGGAAAAATATATGACTGCAGCAGATATAGCGAAAGCTACCAATGGGGTGTGGTCAGAAGAAGCAGTAATAGAAAAATTAGGAATTAAGAAAAAAACAATTCCAGGTGAGAATGATGGAACTCAAGAAATGGCAGTAAAAGCAGCTCTTGACTGTCTTAAGAATACTGGAATGAAGGCAGAAGAAATTGATGTAGTTTTATGCGTAGGTGAAGAGTGGAAAGAATATCCTTTAACTACTTCTGCATTGTATGTAATCGGTCAAATAGGAGCAGTAAATGCTTGGGGCATTGATGTGCAAAATCGTTGTGCTACAAGTATTGCAGCATTAAAGATGGCAAAAGACATGTTAATAGCAGATGATAGTATCAATACAGTTATGGTAGCTGGTGGATATAGAAATGGTGACTTTGTAGATTTTACAGATAAAAACATGTCTATGATGTACAATCTTGGCGCAGGTGGTGGCGCAATTATATTAAAGAAGAACTATGGCAAGAATTTACTTCTAGGTTCTCACATAATTGCAGATGGAACCTTAGCAAGAGCAGCTGGAGTTGAAATTGGTGGTATTGCTAATCCAATCAACGGTGAAAACTACGTAGAAGCCTTTAAATCTTTAAGATTAATGGATCCAGTTGGAATGAAAAACAGATTAAATGAAGTATCCATGCCTAACTGGTTTAAATGTATCGATAAAGCATTTGAAAAATCCGGAGTAGACAAGAGTGAACTTGATTATCTTTCTATTTTACATATTAAACGTTCTGGACACAACGAAATGGTAACAGCTTTAAATTTAACAGACGACCAGTCAATATATCTTGAGGATTACGGACATATCGGACAGATTGATCAGATTTTATCTTTACATCTTGCATTAGAGCAAGGCAAAGTAAAAGACGGCTCTGTAGTTTCCATGATCGCTGCTGGTATCGGTTATGTTTGGGGTGCCAATGTAATAAGATGGGGGTGATAAATACCTATGAATATTTTTATTCAAATTCTTCTAAATAGCTTAGAAACAGGCGGTATTTATGCTCTTGCATCACTGGGTATTATACTGATTTACAGAACATCTAACACACAAAATTATGCACAAGGTTCCCTTAGTATGTTCAATGCATTTATTACAACATTTATTTTAATAAAAACAGGATTACCTGTAGGGATTGTTGCAATTTTAGGTATGTTTTGTGCATTCTTTGTCGGTGTGTTAGTAGATAGAGTTGTAATTTCAAGAACATTAAAAATGCATTCTGTCTCAAAACAGATAATTACACTAGGTTTGATTATGATATTTTTAGGTATTGCACCAATGATATTTGGTACAGATCCTTTACAATTTCCAAGATTTTTATATGGAAGTCATTCTGTATTAGGAGCAACAATTTCCTATAATGCAATAGTTAATATTTCTGTTGGTATTATTATTATGCTTGTGCTTTTCTTCATGCTTCAAAAGAGCAAATGGGGCTTATCAGTTAGAGCAACAGCTTCTAATGATGTTGTAGCAAGAATGATGGGTATTCCAACACCATTAATTACAATGGCATCCTGGGCAATAGCTGCAGCCCTTGGTACTCTTTCAGCATTGATGCTTGCGCCTACAACCAGTGTTAATTTATCAATGATGGATGGTGTGCAGGTTATTGCACTTCTATCCTGTGTATTAGGTGGATTCCAGACCTTCTACGGACCTGTAGTTGCTGCATATATCATAGGTACAGTAAGTAACTTGCTTTCCTATTATGTGTCCTCTACCTGGAGTGATTCTATTTTATATTTACTAATTTTAGCCTTAATACTATTTAGACCAAATGGATTATTTGGTAAGAAAATAGTTAAGAAAGTATAGGAGGAGCAGACATTGAGCAAACAAGAAAAGAAACAGGCTGTAAAAGCAAAATCAAACAGTCCATACAAACAATATCTACTCTTTGGACTTGTTTTATTACTGATTCCTGTACTGGTACATATTGGAGTAATAAAGTATTCATTTTTAACTATTATTGCAAGTATTTTAATCTATTCCATTGTTGCTTTAGGAGTTAACCTTTTAGTTGGATATTCAGGATTAGTATCACTGGGAACTGCTGGTTTTATGGGCATGGGAACTTATCTTGCAGCATATTTTACAGCCGATTTAAAACTGCCATTTGAAATATCATTAATTATTTCTGTGGCTGTGCCAATGATTATAGGTGTAGTTACCGGTCTTGTATCACTTAGAATTGAAGGATATTACCTGGCAATAGCTACTTTAGCTATTTCTGAAATTTTAAGAAAAGTTTTTGTAGAGTTTGATGTGGTAACTAACGGATTTTCAGGAAAAGATGCAGATTATCCTACCATGCTTGGCTTTTTTGAACTGGATAGAAATAGTACATTTATTTTAATAGTTGTAATTTTAATTGCTGTTATGTTTATTACACACAATTTTATTAATAGTTATACCGGAAGGGCATTGTCCACCATGAGAGGTAGCGAGGCTGCAGCTCAGGCTATGGGTATTAATATCTATCGTTACCGACTTCTTTCTTTTGCAGTAGCAGTTGGATATGCAGCGTTAGGTGGAGTTCTATACATTCATTTTATTAAATATACCTATCCTAATGCTTGGACCTTACTGTTTTCTTTAAATATACTAGCTGTCATTATTATCGGTGGTGTCAGATCCATACCAGGAACCATACTTGGAGCCTTTATCGTATTTGGCGTACCAGATCTTATTTTAAAGAATCTTCCTGTCATTGGAGATATTGACGGTTTAGCATATGTATTTAATGGAGTTTTAATAATTGTAGTTATTTTACTATATCCTGCTGGTTTAATTCATTTTTGGCATAATACCAAAATGAAGTTAGCAAAAGGTCGTAAAGGTAAGGAGGGTAACCATGCATAATGCTACTCAAGAGAATAACAACATGGCTAATAATGTAGTGCTTAAAATTGATGATCTTTCTATTGCTTTTGGTGGTTTAAAAGCAGTGGATGCCTTAACCTTTGACATCAAGGAAAAAGAAATCTTTGGACTAATAGGACCAAATGGTGCTGGTAAAACAACGGCATTTAACTGTATAACTCAGTTCTATAAGCCAGACCGCGGAAGTGTACATTTTCGTACCAATAAGGGAGAGGTTGAAAACCTTGTCGGTAAAAAGCCACATGAAATAATAAGAAAAGGTCTTGTTAGAACATTTCAGAATGTTGAGCTTATTCGTGAATTATCTGTTATTGATAATGTATTAGTGGGCTCACACATTGAGTTTCATGCTTCTGTTTTAAGTCAGATATTTAAACTTCCAAAAGCAAGAAAGGAGGAAGCTAAATTTAGACAACAGGCTGAGGAAGTACTAAAATATATGGGTTTATATGACATTAAAGATCAACTAGTTGCAGGTCAACCTTATGGTGTGCTTAAAAAAATCGAACTTGCCCGTACTCTTATGTGTGAACCAAAATTAATCATATTAGATGAACCGGCAGCAGGTTTAAATGATTCCGAAACATTAGCATTAACCGAAATTATAAGAGAAATCAGGGACAAATATAATTGTGCCATTCTCTTAGTAGAACATGATATGAGATTTGTAACAGATTTATGTGACAGAATTTGTGCCATTTCCTTTGGAAAGCTGCTTGCTGTAGGAACACCCCAGGAAATTCAAGCAAATGAGCAGGTACAAACAGCTTATCTAGGAAAGGGGGATGAATAAAATGTCAGAAAGTGCTTTAAGTATTAGTGGTTTAAGAGTAAGTTATGGCAGTATAGAAGCTTTAAAAGGAATCGACATTAAAGTAAGTAAAGGTCAAATCGTGGCTTTGTTAGGCTCAAACGGTGCTGGAAAAACAACAACATTACGTAAAATTTCCGGAGTATTAGAAGCAAAGGACGGAACTATTGATTTTAAAGGTCATGATATTACTAAAATGTCACCAAATAAAATCGCTTCTTTAGGAATTATTCAATCTCCAGAGGGAAGACAGGTTTTTAGAGATCTAACGGTAGAAGAAAATTTAAAAACAGGAGCATATACCGTTAAAGATCAGAAAACGATTCAAAAGAATTTTGAAAGAGTTTACAGATACTTTCCGGTACTTAAGGAAAGAAAGAATCAGGTTGGTTCTACCCTATCAGGTGGAGAACAACAAATGCTTGCAATCGGGCGGGCTCTTATGGGAAGCCCAAAACTATTGTTGCTAGATGAACCTTCTCTTGGTTTAGCACCTTTAATTGTTAAGAGTATATTCGAAATAATTAAGGAAATCAGAGAAGATGGAACTACAGTCCTTATTGTAGAACAAAATGCTCTTCAAACATTGAAAATCGCAGATTATGCTTATGTACTTGAAGTTGGTAAGATAACAATGGAAGGTAGTGCAGAGGAATTAAGAAATAATCCTCAGCTCATCGAAGCTTATCTGGGTGGAAAAAAAGAATAATAAAATTCAAGGGGGATTTACTTTATGAAAAAAGCTCTATCTATTTTACTAGTTCTTGTTATGGTAATTTCAACATTTGCTGCATGCGGCAAAAAAGAAGAAGAAACAGGATCTACAACAGCAACAACAGCAGCAGGAGCTGCAACAGAAGCAACTACAGCTGCAGCAGCAGATGAAAAGCCTGCACAAGGTGTAACTGATACAACAATTAAAGTTGGTAATGCAGCAGCAACTTCAGGTGCATATGCAGCAGTTGGTGTTCCATTTAACGCAGGTATTGAAGCTTACTTTAAAAAGATTAATGACGAAGGCGGAATTAACGGTAGAAAAATCGAATTCGTTCATTACGATGATGAATTTGATCCAGTAAAAGGTAAAGCTGCTACTGAAAGCTTAATCAATGATGACAAAGTTTTTGCAATTGTTGGTCATTTTGGTACTCCTACTGTTGGTGCAACACTTGAATTATTAAAAGAAAGCGGAATTCCAGTAGTTTATTTTGCTACAGGTATTGGTGCTCTTTATAACGAAAATGCAACAACTGTAGAGAATGGTAGAGCATTATTCCCAGTTCAGCCAATCTATGTTACAGAAGGAAGACTTATGGTTGCAAGAGCTGTAGAACAACATCAGGCTAAGAAAATCGGTGTTATTTATACCAATGATGATGCAGGTAAAGATATTTTATCAGGTGCAAAAAATCAGATTGAAAAACTTGGTGGAGATTACAGTATTGTAGTAGAACAAATTAACCCAGGTGCAACAGATGTAACTTCTGCTGCATTAAAGATGAAAAATGAAGGCGTAGATGCAATTATTGCTGCTTCTATTCAGGCTACTTACCCTACTATCGTAAAAGGTTTAATCAGCCAGGGCGTTAGCAAACCAGTATTTACAACTTATGTAAATAGTGACCCTGCTACACTTGCAAACTTTACTGCAGATTATGCACAGTTAGCAGAAAAATTCCCAGTATACTCTAATGCATGGGTAGATCTTTCTAAACAAGAACAGTTAGATGCTTATGTAGAAGGTATTACTGCATTTGGAAAAGCTGAATATGCTAATAGCGCATATGCTATGACAGGTTGGATTGCTGGTTATTTCTTAGTTGAAGGTATTAAGAAAACAGATGGAACACTTACATGGGAGAACTTTATGGACGCTATGGAATCTTCTGATTTTGAAAATCCTTTAGGCGGTATCTTAAACTATGCAAATGGTCAGAGAATAGGAACTATGTCTATGTCATTATCCAAGGTTACTGATGATGGAACTAAATGGGAAATGGCAGCTCCGATGGAAGACTTAAACGTAATTTTAGACAGAGTTAAATAATTGTAATGAACTATTTATGGGACTGCTGCAATTTCTATTGCAGCAGATCCCATTCAAAATAATTATCATATCTGTAAAACAGTGATAATATGGGAGGCTTATTATGGCAAATGCTATAGTAAATGGAGTCGATTTATATTATGAACTAAAAGGAAATGATACAGCAGAAGAAACCGTAGTTTTCCTAAATGGGGTAATGGCAAGTACTTCAAGCTGGGCATATCAATTACCTGTTTTTGAAAAAACTGGATTTAAAATTTTATTACATGATTTTAGAGGACAATTAAAATCAGAGAAACCATCAGGTACTTATACCTTTGCACAGCATGCACTGGATACCAAAATGCTTATGGAACACCTTGGCATAAAGAAAGCTCATATCATAGGAACTTCCTATGGTGGTGAAGTCGCAATGCGATTAGCTATGGATTATCCAGAAATAGTAAAAACTATAGCGATTATTGATTCCGTTAGTGAATTAGATGAAGTATTAAGAAATTTTGTCTCTGGATGGATACATTTGGCAGAACAAAAAGATGGGGAAAAATTTTTCTGGGGGATGTTGCCGTCCATCTATGGGAATGATTTTATTCAAAACAATCATGATTTACTACAAAAGAGAGCGCAAGGAATGACACAAGTACCAGAGGATTACTTTGATGGGCAGATAAATCTATATCATACGTTTTTGCAAGACGTTACTATGACAGAGGAATTAAATAAAATCCAATGTCCGACACTTGTTGTATGCGGAGCTAATGATATTTTGAAGCCACCAAAGTTTTCTAAAATTATAGCAAATCAGATACCAAATGCTGAATTTGCACTCATTCCGGATTGTGGTCACGTAACAATATTTGAAAAACCTGACATGCTTAATTCTATGCTATTAGGTTTTGTCATTAAAAATAAATAAGGAATTCAAAGGAGGATTCATTTATGAAAAAATTAATATCTTCTATTTTAATACTTACAATGGCAGTATCACTATTTGCTGGTTGTGGTAAGAAAGAGGAAAAAACAGATACTACAGCAGAAACAACTACAGCAGCCGCAACAACAGCAGCAGCTGAAACTACAGAGGCACCGGAAGAAGTTTCCCAAGGTGTAACAGATACAACAATCAAAGTAGGTAATACAGCAGCAACTTCTGGAGCATTAGCAGCTGTAGGTGTACCTTTTAATGCTGGTATTGAAGCTTATTTTAAAACAGTAAATGATGCAGGCGGAATTAATGGAAGAAAAATTGAATTTGTACATTATGATGATGAATTTGATCCAGTTAAAGCAAAATCTGCAACTGAAAAATTAATCAATGATGATAAAGTATTTGCAATTGTTGGACACTTTGGAACACCTACCATTGGTGCAACTCTTGATATGTTAAAAGAAACTGGTATTCCTACCGTATACTTTGCAGCAGGTATTGCTTCTCTTTATAACGAAGATGCAACAACAGTAGAAAAAGGCCAAGGTCTTTTCCCTGTTCAGCCAATCTATGTAACAGAAGGAAGATTAATGGTTGCCAGAGCGATTGAACAGCATCAGGCGAAAAAAATCGGTGTTATTTATACCAATGATGATGCAGGAAAAGATTTATTATCCGGTGTAGAAAATCAGATTGGTAAACTTGGCGGAGAGTATAGTGTAGTAAAAGAACAAATTAATCCAGGTGCAACTGATGTAACTTCCGCTGCTTTAAAAATGAAAAATGAAAATGTTGATATTATAATTGCAGCATCCATTCAGGCTACTTTACCAACAATTATTAAAGGTCTTATCAGCCAGGGTGTAAGTAAACCAGTATTTACAACTTATTCTAATGCTGATGCTACAACTATTTCTAACTTTGCTGCTGACTATGCTGCAATGGGAGAACAATTCCCTATTTACTCAAATGCTTGGGTTGATTTAAGCAACCAGGATGAAGTTGACGCATTTGTTAAAGGAATGACAGATTTTGGCCAGCCAGATTATGCTGGAAATGCATTTGCTATGGCAGGATGGATTGCAGGTTACTTTATGGTTGAAGGTCTTAATAGAACCGAAGGAGCACTTAATTGGGAAAACTTTAACGCAGCTATGGAATCAGCTGAATTTAAAATTCCAATGGGTGGTACTTTGAACTATGCAGATGGACAGAGACTTGGTACACAATCCATGTCCTTATTAAAAGTATCTGCAGATGGAACTGTATGGGAAAATGTTAAACCAGTTGAAGATTTAAATGTTATTTTAGATAGAGTTCAGTAAATAGGTAATGAAATAAAGCTAATATTATAAGGACAAATTAATATCAGTTACAGAAGCACTAAATCTTGTAAAATCCAATGATATGATTGTAACAGGTTTAGGAGCTGCAGAAGCACAGGAGTTTATGAATCATATTCATACCATAGCAGACCGTGTTGAAAATGTTACAATTACTAATTGTCTGTCCATGGCAAATGGAGAATATTTAAAAGCAGAATATAAGAATTCATTTAATGTTGATGGGTGGTTTTTTTCTCCGTCATTAAGAAAAGCATTACCAAATGGTAATATTTCATTTATCCCTAATCATCTTCATTTGGCAGGATGGAAAAGGCTGGCACATGTAAAACCAAATATCTATGTGGGCAGTGCTACAATGCCAGATAAACATGGTTATATTTCATTATCAGTGAGCAACACATACGAAAGAAGAATGATCGATGCTGCCGATATTGTAATATTAGAAATAAACCCTAATTACCCTAGAACTTTTGGAGATGTTGAACTACATATCTCTAAAGTTAACTACTTAATTGAAACAAATTATGAAGTTCCATCAATACCAGATGTTCCTTCCAGTGAGAAGGATATGGTAATTGGTAAATATATTGCGGATATGATTTATGATGGAGATTGTATTCAGCTTGGTATCGGCGGGATCCCTAACGCAGTAGCAGCCTCATTAAAAGATAAAAAAGATCTTGGAGTGCATACGGAAATGATGACTTCAGGTATGGTTGAGTTAGCAAAACTTGGAGTAATTAATGGCAGTAAAAAAACTTTACATCGTGACAAGATAGTTTGTACATTTGCTCTAGGAAATAAGGAACTCTACGAATTTTTGGATAATAATCCTTCCGTTTTAGTAATGGATGGTAATTATGTAAATGATCCTGCAACCTTTGGTAAAGTGGATAATATGGTATCCATTAATACAACCATAGAAGTTGATTTAACGGGACAATGTTGTTCAGAATCCATAGGCCCAGTACAATTTAGCGGCACCGGTGGGCAGGCAGATACAGCCATTGGCGCTCAAAATGCCAAAAACGGACGTTCCTTCATTGCATTGTATTCTACTGCAATGGTAAAAAATCCGGAAACAGGTGAAAGAGAAGAAATATCTAAAATTGTACCTATGCTAAAGCAGGGAGCTATTGTTAGTCTTTCAAGAAATGATGTTGATTTCGTGGTTACTGAGTTTGGTATTGCAGCACTAAGAGGAACCAATACTAAAGAGAGAGTAGAAAGACTGATTCAGATTGCACATCCTAAATTTAGAGAAGAACTTAGAAAACAAGCCCATGAAATTGGCTTAATATATGATAAATAAAAATTACATGTTAGGAAGTGAAAAGAATGTCTTATATGGAGTATAAGGGAAAGAAAGTTTATTATGAAGTCTATGGACAGGGAAAACCATTGCTTTTACTCAATGGAATCATGATGTCTACTCTAAGCTGGCAGATATTTAAAGATGCTTTTTCTGCAAAGAATCAAGTGATTTTACTTGATTTATTGGATCAGGGTAAGTCGGATAAAATGGAGAATATTTCGTACACCCAGGCAGATCAAGTAGAGGTTGTAAAGGCTTTATTAGATGCGTTAAATTTGAGTAAAGTAAGTCTTATGGGAATATCCTATGGTGGAGAAGTTGCATTAGAATTTGCAGTAAAGTATCAGGAATGTATTGATAAAATGGTTTTAGCAAATACTACAGCAAAGACCTCCTCATGGTTAAGAGATATCGGTAACGGCTGGAACAGAAGTGCATCAGATGCCATGGATTATTATTGCACAACCATACCTGTAATTTATTCACCAGAATTTTATGAAGCAAAAAGGGATTGGATGAATGCCAGAAAAACTTTCCTGACTGAAAATATATTTAATCAGAAACCTTTTATGGATTCCATGGTAAGATTGACGGAAAGCGCCGAGAATCATGATGTTACCGGCGAACTGCAAAATATTAAAGTACCTACACTTATTATAAGCAGTGAAAATGATTATATCACACCAATGGCGGAACAACGATTGTTACATCAGCTTATTACGTCATCTGAACTGGTTGTGTTACCGAATACTGGCCATGCATCAATGTATGAAAGACCTGTTCTCTTTGCAACATTGGTACTTGGATTTATAAACCTTGAGCAAATAGAATTTAACTTGTGATAAAGGTTATACATTCGAGAATCTAAATATTATTGATAAGCAGTATAGGAATTAATTGATAAACTGTTGACAAACATCTGGTTTAGTGGTAAAACTATGCGTAATAAATTAAGCTATTATTTGGATTTATGGCTGAAAGGAGAGGTTAATGGAACAAATAGTCAACCTGCCAAAAACAAAAAGGGGGCAGGCTACTTTAGAAAAGATCTGCCAATCCGCAGAGATACTTTTCTATCAAAAAGGATATAGCAATACCTCTATTGTGGATATTACAAATTTGTCCGGCATAGCTTTAGGTACTTTTTATATCTACTTTAAAGATAAATATTTGTTGTATAAATATCTTCTTCTAAGGTATAGTCATGAAATAAGAAGAGAAATCAGTGATGCGACGAAAGACTTAAAAACAAGAAAAGAAAAGGAAAGAGAAGGTTTAAGAACCTTCCTTAAATTTACAAGAGAAAATAAGCAATCCTATAATATTATTTGGGAATCTCTTTATGTAGATAAGAACCTTTTCATGGATTACTACGATACATTTGCTGATAGATATTCCATGGGAATTATTGAATCTCAAGAAGCAGGTGAAATTGAAAATTATGATCCTATTGTTATAAGTTATTTCCTCATGGGTGTATCTAACTTTATAGGATTAAAATATGTAATGTTTGATGATGATAATACTGATTTTGATAAAATAGTTGATCAGGTAATCGATATTTTAGACAAGGGATTATTTCTCAAATAATTTTTCTAGAATAAATAGCCACAGTTAAAGGCATGCCCTTTAACTGTGGTTTCTTAATGAATATCATATGTTTTAAGGTGGAAACTATAATTAATTCAGTAACATTGGAGGAATAACTGCCATTTATTTGTGCAATATATATAGATGTTGTTTACATAATTCAATTAGAGTGTTACAATATCATAATAGAACCAATAGGGATTTCCATTTTAAGGATAGGTAAATATATATGGTTTATAAGTTTGCTTATTCAATATTCTAATTGAAGAAATACTTGACGAAAAATAGAATTAACAATATAATTGCTATGTCATATTTTAGAAGTATAGTAAGAGTTACAAACTCTAAGGAGATTTTATTAATGTTTAATATATTAAAAACCAAGTTGACCTATGCACAATTTATTGCTTTAGGATATTTATTAATTATTTTATTAGGTGGACTTTTATTAAGTTTGCCCATTGCATCAAGAAGTGGTCAATGGACACCTTATATTAATTCCTTATTTACAGCAACCTCTGCAACCTGTGTAACTGGCTTAGTAGTGTATGATACATTTACACACTGGTCTTTATTTGGTCAGTTGGTAATCATTTCTTTGATTCAAATTGGTGGAATTGGATTTATGACAATTATTACACTGTTTTCTATGTTTTTAAAAAGACATATTGGCTTACACGAGCGCAGATTATTAATGCAATCTGCAGGTACTTTGGAAGTTGGTGGAATTGTACGATTAATTAAAAAAATTGCCATTGGTACATTTTTACTTGAAGGAGTCGGTGCACTTTTATTAGCTACAAGATTTATACCGGATATGGGGTATTTAAGAGGTAGTTACAATGCTGTTTTTCATTCCATTTCTGCATTTTGTAATGCTGGTTTTGATTTAATGGGTAAGTTTGGACAGTACTCGTCTCTTACTACTTACGCAGGAGATGTAGTAGTAAATATTACTATAATGATGTTAATTGTAGTGGGTGGTATTGGTTTTTTAGTTTGGAATGATATTTTAAAATTTGGAATTCATTTTAAGAAATTTCAACTGCATACGAAGATTGTATTAGTATCCACGGGACTATTGATTCTAATCGGTGCTTTCTTGTTTTTTATTCTTGAGTATAATGCAAGTTTTGCCGGACTTAATATGGTAGAAAAGATTATGGCTGCCTTCTTTCAGTCAATTACACCAAGAACAGCAGGCTTTAACACAGTTGACATTGCAGCCCTTTCAGAAAGTGGTAGTTTGTTAACTATGATTCTTATGTTTATTGGTGGTAGTCCTGGATCAACTGCCGGTGGTATAAAAACAACTACTTTTGTTGTTTTGCTTATGGGATTCATAGCATCCTCCAGACATAATGCAAGTATTAATATTTTTAAACGAAGAATGGATGAAGATGTTGTAAAACAAGCAAGTGCAATTGCTACTATCTATTTATTGGTGGTACTTTTAAGTACATTAATCATAGCGGCAATCCAACCCTTTGAAATGAAGCAGGTTTTATTTGAAGTAATTTCTGCAATAGCTACCGTTGGATTATCCACAGGTATTACAACATCCCTTAATTTTATATCTAGAATTATAATCATATTATTAATGTATGGTGGTAGAGTAGGTATCTTAACTTTGGCTCTGGTATTGGCTGAAAAAAGAGAGAATGTACTTATTAACCGACCAATAGAAAAAATATTAATAGGATAGTGAAAGGATAAGAATATAAATGAAATCAGTACTTGTAATAGGATTAGGAAGATTTGGCAGACATTTAGCCAGAAAAATGCAGGAACTTAATAATGAAGTTATGATAGTTGATGAAAATGAGGAAATCATTGAAGAATTGGCACCTAATTATACAGATGCCCATATTGGTGACTGTACCAATGAAGCTGTATTACGTTCCCTTGGAATTAATAATTTTGACATTTGTTTTGTTGCAATCGGTAATAACTTTCAATCTTCTCTTGAAATAACTTCTTTACTGAAGGAACTTGGTGCTAAGTATGTGGTATCTAAGGCAAGCAGAGATATACAGGCGAAATTCTTATTAAGAAATGGAGCAGATGAAGTAATCTACCCAGAAAGGGAAATGGCAGAAAAGCTGGCATTGCGCCATAATGCAAAAAATATTTTTGAATGTGTGGAGTTGACACCGGAATTTGCTATTTTTGAAATTCCTATTATGGATATGTGGGTTGGAAAGAGCATCTCTTCATTAAATATTCGTCGTAAATATCATATCAATATTTTAAGTATAAAAAATGGTAATAGTTTAAAACCTTTACCAGGCGCAGATTACATCTTTAGTGAGAAGGACCATATTCTGGTTTTAGGTAATCCAACAGATGTATTTAAACTAGTGGAGAGGTCTTAATCTAAATATTAAAATACGGGAATAATTAGTATAGTAAGGGTCAAAAGTTTTATTTTTTTGTAAAACTTTTGACCTTTTGTTGAATCTATAATAAATATTGATATTAATGATATGAATTTTATTTAAAAAATATTTGACATTTATATGTAAACTACATATAATGATATCAATATGAAAACCAATGAGCAAGAGTAGTAAGTTTATGATGGTATTCCAGAGAGCCGCAGATTGGTGAGAATGCGGTATTACCAGACTTTACTGAATGGACTTGCGAGGGCGGCTTGAAACCGAAAGGAAGTAGACGTCGACGGGATCCCTGTCCGTTATCAACTGGGTACGCATGATGGTGCGTTAATGAGTGGGTAATTTAGATTACCAATTTGGGTGGTACCGCAGAAGTTTAAAGCTTTTGTCCCTTACAGGGGGACAGAGGCTTTTTTTTATTGTATTTTTTTAAGAAAGCAAATAATCCCAAACCCACAAATCATGAAAGAAAGGAGTTCATCCCATCAATTGATGAAAAAAGAAAAGGAAAATATGAAACCAGATTATGAACTAATCTATCCTATGGCAAAAGAATTTAGTGTAATACCTGTTTACAAGGAACTTAATGCAGATGTCATTACCCCCATTCTATTATTACAAAAATTTGCTACAATCAGTGAACGTTATTATCTTCTGGAAAGTGTGGAGGGAGGAGAAAAGTGGGGAAGGTATTCTTTCCTTGGTTACAATCCAAAGATACGGGTAACCTGCAAAGAAAAATTAGTAACCATAGAACAAGGTAATGGTACTGTTTCAAGACAGTCTGAAACTCCATTTGAAATCTTAAGGGATATTCTAAAAGAATATCGTTCTCCTAAAATTGACGGTATGCCCCCTTTTACTGGTGGGTTTGTAGGGTACTTTTCATATTCAATGATTGGATATGCAGAACCAAAATTAAAAATAAAAGGAGGAGAATTTAACGATTTTGATTTGATGTTGTTTGACAAAATTATAGTGTTTGATCATTTGAAACAAAAGTTATTTATTATAGTAAATATAAAAACAGATGATCTTGAAAGAAATTATAAAGATGCGGTAGATGATATTAATCATATTACAAAACTTATAAAAACAGAATTGCCAAAATCAATACCCGAAACATTTTGTGATAAGGTGGAATTTCAATGTAATGTTAGTAAAGAAGAATACAGTAATATAATTGAAAAAACCAAAGCATATATAAGGGATGGAGATGTTTTTCAGGCAGTTATTTCAAGACAATTTACTACAACTTATAAGAATAACCTTATAAATGCTTATCGGGTTCTTAGAACTACCAATCCTTCGCCTTATATGGTTTATATGAAAATTGACGGCGATGAGATTATGAGTACTTCACCTGAGACTTTGGTTCGACTGCAGAATGGCCGGCTTACTACATTTCCTGTTGCTGGTTCAAGGCCAAGGGGGGAAACTCAGGAAGAAGATGAAAAATTAGAAAATGAATTACTAGCAGATGAGAAAGAATTATCGGAACATAATATGCTAGTTGATTTAGGGAGAAATGACTTAGGCAGAATCTCAAAATTTAACTCAGTAGAAGTAACTAGGTATAAGATGGTTCATAAGTATTCAAAAATAATGCATATCTGTTCTCAGGTTGAAAGTGATATTTTATCAAATTGTGACAGCTTAAGTGCCATTGAATCAGTACTTCCAGCCGGTACACTTTCTGGTGCACCTAAAATTAGAGCTTGTGAAATTATTGATGAATTGGAGAAAGCGCCAAGAGGTATTTATGGAGGTGCATTAGGATATCTTGATTTTACCGGTAATATGGATACTTGTATTGCTATTCGCATGGCAGTAAAGAGAAATAACAAGGTATATATTCAGGCAGGAGGCGGTATCGTAGCCGATAGTGAATCTGAAAAAGAATATGAAGAATCCGAGAATAAAGCTTTGGCAGTTATGAATGCGATTAAGAATGCAGGGGAGGTTGAAAACGGATGATATTACTAATTGATAATTATGATAGTTTTTCCTATAATTTGGTTCAACTAGCCGGCAGTATAAACCCTAATATTAAGGTAATCAGAAATGATGACATGACAGTGGAGGAGATTAAAGAACTAAATCCAAGTCATATTATTCTATCTCCGGGACCTGGTTATCCAAAGGATGCTGGTGTATGCGAGGAAGTAGCAAAATATTTGGCAGAACATATTCCAATACTTGGCGTTTGTCTGGGGCACCAGGGAATCTGTGAAATATATGGAGGGCAAATTGTTCATGCAAAAGAATTAATGCATGGCAAGAAAAGTAATATTACATTAAAACTTAACAGCCCAATCTTTTCTGGTTTACCACCAGTTATAGAAGCTGCAAGATATCATTCTCTTGCAGCGAAAAAAGATACCATACCAGCTGAATTAGAAATCATTGCCGAAGATGCTAGTGGGGAGGTTATGGCTGTCCAACATAAAAAGTATCATTTATACGGGGTTCAATTTCATCCAGAATCCATCCTGACACCAAAAGGCTATGAGATAATTAAGAATTTTTTGGCTATTGGATATTAACCCAAGTAGAATTTATTAATAAAAAATATAATTTTGATAGAAACAATTCAAAAACTTGAAGGAAAGGTGGTAATTATGATTCAAAAAGCCATTAAAGAAATTTTAAGTGGAAATAATCTTGATTTTGATACAACAAGGGAAGTAATGGAAGAGATGATGGATGGCAGAGCCACTCAGGCACAAATGGGAGCCTTATTAACCGGTTTGCGTATGAAAGGGGAAACAGTTGAAGAAATTACTGCCTGTGCAACCGTTATGCGGGAGAAAGGGTTAAAAATTAATCCGGTACGTAATGTTATTGATATTGTTGGTACCGGAGGAGACGGCGTTGGAACTTTTAATATTTCAACTACTTCAGCATTTGTAATAGCTGCAGGAGGTGTTCCTGTTGCAAAGCATGGAAACCGGGGAGTTTCAAGCAAAAGTGGAGCTGCTGACGTTCTCGAAAAGTTGGGTATTAATCTTGATCTTACACCAAGCCGCAATGAAGAAATACTGGAACAAAGCAATATTTGCTTTATGTTTGCTCCTATTTATCATTCTTCCATGAAGTATGCTGCACCCGTTCGAAAAGAAATGGGAGTCCGCACAATATTTAATATTTTGGGGCCACTGGCTAGTCCGGCAGGTGCCAAAATGCAATTAATGGGAGTCTATGATGAAAAATTAATAGAACCTTTGGCAAATGTATTATCTAATTTAGGAGTATACCGTGGCCTTGTAGTAAATGGAAGTGATGGTATGGATGAAGTTACCTTAACAGGAGAAACACATGTCTGCGAAATCCGTTTTGGAGTACTTACCAGATATGATATTACACCAGAACAATTTGGGCTTAAAAGATGTGAAATCACTGATTTAGCTGGTGGAAGTCCAGCCGATAATGCAGAAATCACGAAAAATATATTATGTGGAATTGAAAAAGGACCCAAAAGAGATGTTGTAGTTATGAATTCTGCCATGGCTTTATATCTTGGAATTGATAATTGTACGGTACAAGATTGTATAAAATTAGCCGAAGAATTAATTGACAGTGGAAAGGCAGCTTCTAAATTAGAAGAATTCAGAATACTTACAAATGAGGTGAAGGAATGATCTTAGACCGCATTGCAGAATCAACCAGAATTCGGGTGGAAAGACAAAAAGAAGCAATAAGTCTACAAGAAATGAAACAAAGGGCACTGTCCTGTCAGATTTCCAGGGAATTTCTTTTTGAAAAAGCATTAATAAAAGAAGATATAAATTTTATTTGTGAAATAAAAAAAGCCTCTCCATCCAAAGGATTAATTGCAAATGAATTTCCCTATCTAAATATAGCGAAAGAATATGAACAGGCAGGTGCAGCTGCAATCTCTGTTCTGACAGAACCAGAATATTTTCTAGGAGATTCTAGGTACCTTAAAGAAATTAATGAAGTTGTTACTCTGCCACTGTTACGAAAAGACTTTACGATTGATGAGTATCAGATTTATGAAGCCAAAACTTTAGGAGCATCCTGTATATTACTTATTTGTGCCTTACTGGATACTAACACTATAAAGAAATATATTTCCTTATGTGATGACTTAGGTTTATCTGCTTTGGTAGAAGCCCATGATAAAGATGAAATATCAGCTGCATTAGATGGTGGTGCACGGGTGATTGGTGTAAATAACAGGAATCTGAAAGATTTCACAGTAGATATTGAAAATAGTGTTAGACTTAGAAAACTAGTACCTGATTCTATTTTGTTTGTTGCTGAAAGTGGCGGAGAAACTCTTATGCGAAGTTCAGAGAAAAGTAAACTGTTAAATAGTTTAAAAAGTAAAAACTAATAAACAGTAAAAACTAATAAACAGTAAAAACTAATAAACAGTAAAAACTAATAAACAGTAAAAACTATTAAACAGAAACTAATAAACAGTAAAAACTATGAATTAGAAATGAAGGTGTCTGCTTGACAAAAATTAAAATATGTGGACTAACAAGATTGGAAGATATTAAGGCCGTGAATCAGTTTCAACCCAAGTAAATAAAAGCCAGGCAAAGCTTTTGAAAGCTAATTTACTCCCTGAAATAAAATCGGTAGGTGTTTTTGTAAATGAATCCATGGAATTAATAACAGAACTTTGTGAGGAAGGCATTATTGATATGATACAGCTTCATGGGGATGAAAAAGAAGAGTATATAAGGAAGCTGGAACAATTTGTATCCTGTCCAGTCATTAAGGCAATCTCAGTTCAGTCAAAAGAACAGATAGAGTTGGCTGAGAAGTTGCCGGTTGGGTATCTTTTGCTTGATACTTATAAAAATGGACAACATGGAGGGACTGGAACGGTTTTTGATCATTCCTTGATTCCAGAACTTAATAAACCATATTTTTTGGCGGGAGGATTAGATTTAGAAAACATAACCAATGCAGTTAAAATCTATCATCCATTTGCAGTAGACGTAAGCAGCAGTTTAGAAACGAATGGTGTTAAAGATGCAGATAAAATTAGAAGGATGATTGAAACCGTTAGAAACATAAACGGAGAAAGGATAGTGTAACATGGCAAAAGGGAAATACGGAGAATATGGGGGACAGTTTATTCCCGAGACATTAATGAATGCGGTGTTAGAAGTTGAAAACGCATATGAATATTATAAAAATAATTTAGAATTTAACAATGAATTAGAGGAATTACTAAAAAATTATGCAGGAAGACCATCCTTGCTTTATTATGCAGAAAAGATGACAAAGGATCTGGGTGGGGCCAAAATCTATTTAAAAAGAGAAGATTTAAATCATACGGGTTCTCATAAGATTAATAATGTTATAGGGCAGGTTTTACTAGCTAAGAAAATGGGCAAACGCCGGGTAATCGCAGAAACCGGCGCCGGTCAGCACGGGGTTGCAACAGCTACCGTAGCAGCCCTTATGGGATTAGAATGTGAAATTTATATGGGAAAAGAGGATACGGACAGACA
Organism: Anaerocolumna sp.; assembly: GCA_029256035.1. Taxonomy (GTDB): domain Bacteria; phylum Bacillota; class Clostridia; order Lachnospirales; family Lachnospiraceae; genus Anaerocolumna. The sequence continues at coordinate 19,607 of JAQSYR010000033.1, forward strand.
GGCATTAAATGTATTTCGTATGGAATTATTAGGCGCTAAAGTCCATTCCGTTACAAGTGGAACCCAGACGTTAAA
>JAQSYR010000034.1 GCA_029256035.1 Anaerocolumna sp.
AACGTGATAGCCCCATTCATAAGGTAATATCATTACTTTATTAGCTACCTTTCCAATCTGTATATAAAATGTTTCCTGAAACATATTTCCTGTTACAATTTCAAATGCATTAGGGCTTAATGTTATTGTAACTTCATACCCTTCATTATTTAATTGTGTAATCATTGTTGTAAGATAATCTAAGAAGTTTTCCTGATCGTTAGGATGAATATAAGGTATATCAATATTTAGGCCATAATATCCTTTTTCTTTTAATACCAAAAGTATATTGTCTACAAAATTTATTTTCGATGCCTCATTTATCAGAAGATCATGAATAATGCTAATATCTTCAGTAGTTTCAAAAGGAGCCGATATTAACATTATTGGAGCAACTCCATACTCTTTGGCTATTTTTATTACTTCTTCATCATTCAAATTAGAAATATTCCCTTTTCTATCAACAGTATAATGATAGATGGTTAAATAGGTTAAAAAAGGTAGAGTTTTTTTCAAAATTGTAGTTTCTATAAAAGGATAAGCAAACCCATTGACTGTCATTTTTCCAATTTTGTCCCCCTGATAACTAATAACAATAATTTCTCCAGGATAAATATACTGTCTACCTGCCAAATAAGGGTTATTTCTTAAAATTTGCAGTACAGAAATTCCATATAACTCGGCAATTCCTTCCAAAGAATCACCTTCTTTTACAGTATGCGTTATTTCAGGATATTGAATTACTAAAGCTTCACCAACGACCTCAATAGCCCATTTATATTTATTATATAAACAACTGACAAAAAGGTGCATAAATGGGTGAGCTTGCAAGACTCTAGTATTAGAACACAATTTCCTCGTCAATATATAAAAAGACCATCTTAGTTTTAAGATGGCCTCATGAACTACTATTACTTTAAATCATCTGGGTTTCCGCCAGCCTGTTCAACACAATCAGCTACAGCAGCTTTAATAGCATCACTTGTAATTGTTGCTCCGGATACTGAGTCAACTGCTAAACTTTGTTTTTCAACAATTGCCTTAGGAATAGATTCTATTGCTGGATCACTGATACCTGGAGTTTCTTTGTGTTCTCCAATTGTTACACTTTTAATTTCACTATCAGTAAATTCAACAGTTACGTTTACATCTCCACCCATACCTTTAGAAGCAGCAGTGTATGTACCAGCAGTAAAACTACCACCTTCTGTTGAAGTTGATTTTGATCCACATGCAGTTAAGCTAACAAGCATCATAGTACCAAGTACAATAGCTAATACTTTTTTCTTCATTTCATATCCTCCTAGATTTTACTTAATTGCCAATATATGTATGTTATATTTTTAACATGAACTATATTTTAACCTTATTTCTTTTATTTGTCAATAGAAGAACAAGTGTCAGGCACCATTAAGAATTTCTTACGAAAATTTATTATTTCGTAAGAATTTCTTAATGGTGCCTGACACCAATTATTTCACTACAATATTAACAATCTTGCCTGGAACATAGATTTCTTTTACTATGGAACCAGTCAGTTTATCTGTTACAGCTTCTTTTGCTATGGCTATGACAGTATCCTTTGGCGCGTCAGCAGCTACCATTACAACTGCTTTCGTTTTACCATTGATTTGGACAGCAACTTCAATCTCACTGTCTTTCATCTTTTCTTCATTGTAAACCGGCCATTTTTCTTCAAACACTCCGTTTGTATGACCTAATGCAGACCATAATTCTTCAGATACATGTGGGATAAATGGAGCTAATAATATTACAGCAGTCTCTAATGTCTCTTTATCAATTCCATTTGACTTTTTAGCAATATCAATTAATTTGTTGTTGTATTCCATGAATCCACTTACAACAGTATTAAGACTAAAGGATTCCAGACGGCTTTGGATTTCATAGATCATCTTATGTCTTGTCTTAACCATTTCTTCTGTTGCTGTAACATTTTTATCCTTGTTATCCATAACCAGATTCCAGAAGCGGTTAATGAAACGGTAAACTCCATCAATCCCTCTGTCATCCCATTCAGAGTCTAATTCTGGTGGTCCTACAAATAATTCATATAGTCTTAAAGAGTCACAACCATAATCTCTTACCAATTCATCTGGTGACACCACATTGCCTTTAGATTTACTCATTTTAGCACCATTCTTACCGATCATCCCCTGATTAAACAGTCTGGTAAATGGTTCGTCAAAATCTACAACACCAATGTCATGTAGGAATTTGGTGTAAAATCTGGAATATAATAAATGTAATACTGCATGTTCCACACCACCGATATACATATCAACTGGTAAATACTTATCAGCTTTTTCTTTGGATACTAGTTCATCCTTGTTCTTACTATCCACATATCTTAAGAAATACCAGGAGGAACCTGCCCACTGAGGCATGGTATTGGTTTCTCTCTTAGCAGGAGCTCCACACTGTGGACATGTTGTGTTCACCCATTCGTGAATATCAGCAAGTGGTGATTCCCCTGTTCCTGTAGGCTGATAGCTTTCAACTTCCGGTAATAATAATGGAAGTTCATTTTCTGGTACCGGTACTGCTCCACAATGTTCACAATGGACAATTGGAATGGGTTCTCCCCAGTAACGCTGTCTTGAAAATACCCAGTCACGTAATTTATAGTTAGTTGTTTTCTTACCAATTCCTCATTAAATTTCTTCGCAAATTCAAAGTCTCTGTCATCATGAGCTGGTACACACATAATTGCACCAGTACCGTAATCAGCTAATACATAATCAGAAATCCAGATTGGGACCAACTGATTATTCAACGGGTTCACAGCATAACTTCCAGTAAATACACCAGTCTTTTCTTTATCCTGCAATCTGTCTACGGAAGACTTCATGGATGCCTTGTAAATATAATCTTCCACCGCTTCTTTTTGCTCTGGTGTAGATAATGCCACTGCAGCCTCATGCTCAGGCGCCAATACCATAAAGGTTGCTCCATATAGTGTATCTGGTCTGGTTGTATATACTTTTACTGTTTTGTCTGATCCATCAACCACAAAATCAATTTCAGCACCATAACTCTTACCAATCCAGTCAGACTGCATCTTCTTAACTTTTTCCGGCCAATCTAATTTATCTAAATCAGAAAGTAAGCGATCTGCATATTCTGTAATCTTTAACATCCACTGTTTTAAGTTTTTCTTTGTAACAGGCGCACCACAGCGTTCACAGCTTCCATTTACAACTTCTTCATTTGCAAGACCAGTCTTACAGGAAGGACACCAGTTAATTGGCATCTCTTTTTCATATGCAAGACCTGCTTTAAACATTTTTACAAAGATCCACTGGGTCCATTTATAAAATTCAGGATCTGTTGTATTAACTTCCATATCCCAATCATAAATCGCTGCTATTTCGTTAATTTGTCTTTTAATATTAGAAACATTCTCTGCTGTAGATTTTTTAGGGTGCACTCCCATTTTTATTGCGTAGTTCTCAGCTGGAAGACCAAAGGCATCCCATCCCATTGGATGAATGATATAATAACCATTCAACATCTTATATCTGCTCCAAACATCGCTGATTACATAGCCTCTCCAGTGTCCTACATGAAGACCGCTGCCTGAAGGATATGGGAACATGTCCAGACAATAATATTTCGGTTTTTTACCGTCATTTACATTTACAGGTTTTGCTTCCCATTGTTTGCGCCACTTTTTTTCCACTTCTTTGTGATTATATGGTGTTGCCATCTTTGATTCCTCCTAAATGTATTAAATATTTCAATATTCATAGAGATACAGCAAAAAAACCTTTTCGCCTCCAGACTAGAGACGAAAAGGTTATATTCCGTGGTACCACTCTAATTCGTTTTATTCACACAATCATGTTCTAAAACGCACTTATGACATCTATAACGGGATTGCCCGCCCTAATCTAAGATAGTTGCTGATAAACCAAATTATCAGTTACTTATGATTCAATTAAGGAACTCCAAGGCGAGTTGGGAGATATTCATGACTGTCTTGCACCAGCCGACAGCTCTCTGACATGTATTTTCTCTTACTACTCCTTATCACAGTTTTTTTCCTATGAGATAATTCATATTTTATATCAACTTATCAGCGTTTGTCAAGACAGGTAATGGAAATAGTATTAAATATCATTTTTGCTCTGTAGCTTCTTCTACAATTGTAAAATATGCAACTATATTAATCCCATTACCATCACTATTATTGGTATAATAAGTAACCATATAAGCTCCATGGGATGTTTCCTCTATTGTGATTCTTATTTGATCCGTGGTATTAACTCCATTAAGTGTTGATGTCACACCTTTACTAACGTAATCTTCATCTATTTTGGTTCCTGCTGGAATATGATTTTGGTTTTTGATGCCATCCATACGAGCTTCACTAAAGTACGTAAACTGAACTGTTTCCCTTGTCAGATTACCAGCTTCATCAAATACTTCATAGGTAACCACATACCCATAATCTGATTTCTCAGTTACATAAACTTTTATTTGGTCATTGGATAGAGTTGTTTCGTTATCTGTTACTGTAATTCCTTCCAGAGCAAGCTTTTTAATACCCTTTCTGCCTGATTGTAATTCTTTAAGGGTTAGTTCACGGTGGGTAATGCCTTTAATTACCGGTGCCGTACTGTCAATTATAACTATTGCTAAAGCAGTTATAGTTTTACCTTCCTTTGATACCTTATAATCAATTTTATAATTACCATTGGTTTCTTTCTTAATTGCAACTTCTATATCTTCGGCTGGAAGCTGTTTGTGATTGACATATGCTATAACACCCTCTAGAGCAAAGGCTTTGTCGATTTCTGTATCCTCCGTAGCATAACGATCCCTGATCCCTTCAAACATTAATTCTAGTTCCAGATCATTTACAGTTACAGTTACTTTTTTTGTTCTTGTTCTTCCGATTGCATCTGTTACAGTATAATGAATAACATAGTCTCCCGGTGTATTAAAATCAACTTCACCTTCTACTGTAAGCTTTGATGTAATATCCGTTCCAGCAGTTGAAGTAGCTTTCACACCATTTAATAGATTTGCCTCTTCTCCACAAGGTACTGTAATATTTTTAGCCCCTTTAATCGTGGGCTTTTTGTTTAGAAATGGATTATTCTTATCTAAATCCGTTGGATCCCATCCGGTACCAGGAAGCAATTTTAAAGTCTCAGGTTTACCAAGGGGTCCTGGATCTTTTGAATTATAAATTTCTACTGTGGTTCCTACGGGGCAGTTATCATAAATCCATTTAGCATCTGCAACTGTTAAACGGATACAGCCATGGGAAGCATCAGAACCCAGTTTATTATATTGGGCTGATGACAGGGTGGAAGGATCCTTTTCATAATACCATACGGAATGAAATAGAATTCCCTTCACGATTCTTGTTGAATATTGTCCCCATACATCTCCCATTAGCAGCTTCCATCTGTATTTTATCAAAGTATTATAAGTACCAAGGGGAGTTGCCCAACCTGTGGAACAGGTCATTGCTTTTACTGGTACCGTATACTTTCCCTCTTCATCTTTCTCGTAAATAGTGACGCAATTCTGCTGCTTATTTACCTTAATATAATAAGGGCTGTTATTGCCTGCCAAAGCAGTTGTTTCTTTTGAAATTAATAATCCCAGAACCAGAAAGAAAAAGCAAATTGTTATAGTTCTTATTACCCTTGGTGCCATTTTTCTTATGCTGGGATTCTTTGGTATTCTTGCATTCATAATTCTCATCTTTTGCATCTTTGGGGTCCATTGATGTAACATTTAACTCTCCTCATTTCTTAATAATGCTAATACTACATATGAATTTATGCAATCATACAGTAATAATACCTTATATGAGGATTATGTTAATCTTGTGTCAATTCTGTTTCTATTTTATTACATTACATTGCAAACTGGCTCTGATATAAATTATAATAAAAGCCTTTTCGAGAAAGCAGATCCTCATGAGTTCCCTGTTCTACAATATCTCCATTTTTTAGTACCAGAATCTGATCTGCCTCTTTAATGGTAGATAGTCGATGTGCAATTACAAAACTTGTTCTGCCTTCCATCATCTTGGTAAATGCTTTTTGTATCATAATTTCTGTTCTAGTATCAATACTGCTGGTAGCCTCATCTAAAATAAGCATAGGTGGATCTATAAGAATTACCCTGGCTATGGTAAGTAGCTGTTTCTGCCCTTGGGATAAATTACCCCCGTCCTCTTCAATCATGGTGTCATAACCATCCGGTAACTTTTGAATAAAACTATGGGCTTTTGCTGTTTTAGATGCCTTAATAACCTCCTCCATGGAAGCCTTTGGTTTTCCGTAAGCAATATTTTCTGCTATGGTACCTTCAAACAACCAGCTATCCTGTAATACCATTCCTATTGTCTGTCGCAGGTTGTCTCTGTTCAAATGGTAGATATCTTTACCATCAATTTTTATTTCTCCAGAATTGATATCATAAAAACGCATTAAAAGATTTACAAGAGTTGTTTTTCCAGCACCTGTTGGTCCTACAATAGCGATGGTATCTCCTTTTGAAACTTCCAGATTTAAGTTTCTAATTAATGGGACCTCCTTATAATAAGAAAAACTTATATTTTGAAAGGTAATATTACCTTCACAATTTTTTAATTGTTCTACCGGTAAAGATACTGGTATCTCTGGTTCCTGATCAATTAATGCAAAGACTCTTTCTGCAGATGCAAAAGCAGATTGAATTTGTGTTGCAATTGATGTAATTTCGTTAATAGGTTTAGCAAATTGATTTGAATACGTGATAAAACTTGCAATATTCCCCACACTTATTACCCCTCTAAGGGCCATAAAAGCACCTAAAATTGTTACGGCCACATAGGCAAGATTGTTTATAAATCGAATGGTTGGATTCGTCAGGGAAGAATACCATTGGGCTTTTTGACCAGTGGTATAAAGCTTTGAATTAATAGCACTAAACTGTTTAAATGCTTCCTTCTCATAACCAAATGCTTTTACAATTTTTTGATTTCCCAAAATTTCTTCCACATATCCATTTAGTTCACCAACAATTTTAGATTGCTCTGCAAACATTCTTTTCGAGGCTTTTGCAATAAAAGAAGCAATAAAAAAGCACAAGGGAGTAATTAAGATGACAACTAATGTAATCCAAAAGTTAATAGATAACATAAAAAGAAAACACCCGCTAATAATTACAACAGCTGACATAATCTGGGTAATTCCTTGAAAAAGTCCATCCGAAATATTTTCTATATCATTGGTCAGACGACTTATGATATCACCATGAGATTTGGTATCATAATATTTTAATGGCAATGTATTTAATTTATCAAAAGCATCTCTTCGGATATCATGAATTGTATGATTGGCGGCCACGTTACTTGCCACTGACATTAACCATTGAAAAATACTGCTGATTATATAAAGCAACAGGAGCACACCAATAATTTTTGCCAGTCCTATAAAATCAACCTGATTTACTCCAATAATTTTATCAATTGCATTACCAGTTAATAAGGGAGTAAATATAAGAAAAGCATTGCCTAGAATTGCACATAGAAAAACTACAATTAACATTAATCCATAGGCTCCAACATAACTCCATATCCGTTTTATGGTTGAATTCTTCATAATGAATGTCTCCTTAAACTGCTGAGCTTGTAACTTCCTGGGATTCACAGATTTCTTTGTAAATCTGGCATGTGTTAATTAGTTCTTCATGTTTTCCAATTCCTGCAATAACACCTTCACTTAACACGATTATCTGGTCAGCATTACGTATAGTACTTGCTCTTTGTGTTACAATCAGAGTCGTCATGTCTTTTGTACTTTCCTTTAGTGATTTGCGCAATGCAGCATCTGTTGCAAAATCTAAAGCATTAAAACTATCATCTAAAATCAGAATAGAAGGCTTTCGAACCAGTGCCCTTGCGATGGTTAATCTCTGTCTTTGTCCCCCAGACACATTAACTCCACCCTTTTGTATTTTACTTTCATACCCATCCGGCATAAGCCTTATAAACTCTGCTGCCTGGGCAATCTCTGCAGCCTGTTGTACTTCTGCATCTGTTGCATCTGCCTTACCCCATCGAATATTTTCAGCGATAGTACCTGAAAAAAGCACAGACTTTTGTGGAACCACTCCTATTTTCTTTCTTAATTCAAATAGTTCATATTCCCTTACATCTTTGCCTTCTACTAATATTCTTCCTTGTGAAACATCATAGAATCTTGGGATCAGATTAACTATGGTTGACTTACCTGAGCCTGTTCCGCCAATAATACCAACCATTTCTCCTGCCTTTATTCGAAATGAAATATGTTCAATATTAAAGGCACCTCCAGGCTCATAGGACATAGAAACCTCTTGAAATTCCAATATATACTCACTATCTTTTGTATTGTCCTTTTTAATTACTGGAACATTAATAATACTTGGCATTGTTTCAAATACTTCTATAATTCTTCCTACCGATGCAAATGCCTTGGTATAAATTACAACTAGGTTGGAAATTACAATTAAAGCTGCTAAAATTTGAGTTACATAACCAACAAAGGCTATAACTTCACCTGTTGACATACTGCCTGTATCAACCCGAATCCCACCAAACCATAGAATTGCTCCAATGGAAAAGTTTAAAACAAGGTTGGTTAAAGGATTCAGTAATGCAGAAAGTTTTCCAACCCTCATAGCATTATCCATGTACTCTTGGTTTCGGTTAGCGAATTTCTCTCTTTCATAATCTGTTCTTGCAAATGCACGTATCACTCTTACACCGCTAAGATTCTCACGAATCACAAGCCCAATTTGGTCCAATTTCTTTTGAACAATACGGTAAACAGGTACATTTTTTCTCATTATGATAGTTAAAATTAAAATAAATACAGGTAGTACAAGGATTAGAATGACAGATAAATAAAAATCTATGGTAAATGCCATAATTAATCCTCCAATGCAAAGAAAGGGTGCCCGGATAACCAGACGGATTAACATAGCTACAGCAAGCTGCACCTGATTTACATCACTTGTAATTCGATTTATAAGTGAAGCCGTACCAAACTTATCTATTTCTGCATTAGAGAATGTGCTGATATGTTTAAAAAGTGCATTTCTAATATCAGTGCCCACACCTTGGGATACAAAAGAAGCACTATACTGACATGCCAACGCAAATAGAATGCCAAGAATTGCCGTTGCTAACATTAACCCGCCCAGGTTTAGTATATATGCTTTGTCTCCTGCTGCCACACCATAATCAATTACTTTAGCCATTAAAAACGGGAGAAACAATTCTAAAATTGCTTCTGTTAACTTTGCAGATGCCCCTAAAATAGATAAATATTTGTATGGTTTTATAAATTTTAATAAGTTCTTCATATCCTTGTCCTAACCTTTGAATCATTATTTCAGTCGAATCCGATTAAAATCAATACACAATTAGTTTAAATACTTCCGATAAGCATAAATTGTTTCTTTATCTATAAAGCCAAGCCGTTTATAAAGTTTTTGTGCGCCGTAATTATCTACTCTGACATTGGTTACTATGTCTTTTATCTTTTCATTCAATAAGCTTCTAATTGCTTTTTTTATTAGTAATGATCCATACCCTTTACCTCTAACATCTTCTCTAACATGAAGCAGAACAATCTCTCCAATGGTATTATCTTCTGCCTTTTCATAATAAACATAACCTTTCACTTCTTCATTCTCTACTGCTAATAGTAAATGATGATTGAATGATATTTGTTCTATTAGTTCCTCTAAGGTAAAGAATACACCCCTAGGATGCACAAGTGCCAGCCCCTCTTTATATTTATCTTCAAAAGGACTAATTTTTGTTTTAATAGCTTCTTGGTTATCTTCAAATAATTCCTGCTGTAGAATCAAGGTTCTTTCTGCATTATATTGTTCAAAGCCTTCTTTTTCACACCACTGTCTACACAGGTTGTTTTCTTCAAAAAATGCTATTTTCATTTCATGAACGTCACCAGGTATTGTTTTTAGTAAATCATGGTATAATTCATCAATATATTTGTAAAAATAAGTTTCTTCTATAATTGGCCCTAATAAACGAACAACTTTTTGTTCTAATGATAGATAAGTACCAATACAGCCTACAATTTCATCATTCTCAATACACAATAAAAAACTATCCTTCTCTAAAGCCTCAATATCTGAATATGTTTCAGGTATCCAGGCTAAAAAATATTCTTTCTTTAAATTATGCTGATATAGAAATTCATTTAATTCTCTTTCATACTTTTTCATCATTTTAATAATCAATCTATTTTCCCCCTACACAAAATTATTATTTTAAAACTTATACCTTGAATTATACAATGGACTTCCATCCATTTCCACCTTTTTCAGAATGCTCCTACTAAAAACTCTTATATATATGAAAGTACATAGAAATTTATCCATAGGTTTTATCAAATACATTAATTTACACATACCATAGACATAATCCCTTCACATACTAAATATTTATATAATAATCCCTTAATCTAAAGGAGCATCTATGAGTTATTTTACAAATCTTATCTATGAGTACGGTATCTTTGCTATGTTTTTTATTATATTAATTGAATATGCCTGTTTTCCTATTTCTAGCGAAATTGTTCTTCCATTCTCCGGGGCCGTAGCTTCCTTACAGCATATCAGCTTTCTGGTTATTTTACCTCTTAGTGTAATCGCTGGGTTAATTGGTACCAGCTTTTGCTATGGAATAGGGCGTATTGGAGGATTAAAATTAATAGAAAAAATAACAAAAAAATTTCCCAAAGCAGAAAAGGGAATTCTCACTTCCCAAACAAAATTTAAACAATATGGCGGCGTAGCCGTTTGTTTTGGCAGATTAATTCCCATCTGTAGAACCTACATAGCATTTATAGCAGGCGCTGCGGGCCAAACATATCCTAATTTTCTTTTAGGTTCTATTATCGGTATTACTATATGGAATACCCTTTTAATCGGACTTGGTTATCTTCTTCATGAAAAATGGAAACTTGTAGGCAGTTACTATGAACGATATAAAGATGTTCTAATTCCGCTTCTCTTACTAGTTGGTTTATATCTTCTTGTAAGAGCAAGAAAAAAGAAGCGATAGTTTACCCTTCTATAACCGATTTAAATCTCCATTTGCCTGAATAATATCTTCCAATACCTACAAAAGAAGTTACCATCCAGTTAAGTCCTGTAGCCCACCAGATTCCATGATAACCAAATCTGGCAGATAATAGAGTTGCAAAAAGTACACGGCAAATTACTTCTATCAATCCCATAAACATTGGCAAAATAACATCACCAGAACCACTTAATAAGTTTCTGGTTATAAGAATCATACCTACAAAGGAATAAAAAAAGCTGGTGACGCGAATTGCCTCAATTCCTATTTTCATAACATCAGCATCTGCATCGGATGTAAACAGGTTCATTATGAATCCACCGCCAAAATATACTACTGGAAGCATAATGAAACTAAAGGTAAGAATAATCTTGGTGGCTGCAACAAATCCTTTTTTTACTCTGTCAATATTACCTGCTCCTATATTCTGCCCCGTAAAGGTAGCAACTGCAACTCCAATGGATAAGCCTGGCTGTATGCTTAATTGTTCAATTCTGCTGGCTGCAGTTGCTGCTGCCATTACGGTGTCCCCATATCCGTTAATTACACCCTGAAGAGCCATAGTTGATGCAGAAATAAATGAATTTTGAATGGTAACTGGAAGTCCTAATCGTAAACATTTTTTAAATATTAATAAGTCCGGTTTAAATTCTGCCAAAGGCATTTTAATCATTGGCACCATTTTTATAGCATAGACAATACAGCCAACTGCTGCAACCGCTTGGGAAATAATAGTTGCATAGGCAACTCCTGCCACACCCATATGAAAGACAATGACAAACAATAGATCTAAAACAATATTTAATATGGAGGCTACCACAAGAAAAATCAATGGGGTAAAGGAATCACCCAAAGCTCTTAAGATGGAAGCTATTCCATTATATGCACCAATGCCTACAATTCCGGCACAACATATAACAAAATACTGTCTTGCCTGACCCAGTATATTATCTGGTGTATTTAGCAATTGCAACAGTTGTTCACTAAATATAACACCTAGAATCCCCATTAAAATGGAGGCGCCAATAATGGTATATGCTGCAGTAGCAATACTTTTCTTTACGTTAGCTTCATCTTTCGCTCCAAAAAATTGGGAGATAACTATGGATATACCACTAGCTA
>JAQSYR010000035.1 GCA_029256035.1 Anaerocolumna sp.
TGTTCTGCTGCAATATTTACAACTGCTGGTACTGGTACCGGAATAATACCATGCTGACACTTAATCTGGCCAGTCCCCTCATATAATTCAGATACAATAACCTCTTCAATTTTCAGATTATCCAGGCAGATTGCTGTGGCAACAATATCAACAATTGAGTCAACTGCTCCTACTTCGTGAAAATGCACTTCTTCCATTGGTTTACCATGTGCTTTTGCCTCAGCTGCTGCAATGATATAAAAGATTTTCTTTGCAATATCTTTTGCTTTTTCTGTTATAGAAGAATTCTCAATAATTGTATTAATATCATACAAATTTCTATGATCATGGTGCCCAATGTGAATATGGGCATGAGCACTATTCTTTGTGACTGCCCCGGTTATAAGACGGCGTTGAAGACGAGGTTTGTCTTGGCTATCAGGAGTATTGTGGCTGTGTTCATGATTATGGCTGTGTTCATGGCTGTGATCATGATTATGGTCGTGGTCATGTGCATGCTCCCCATCAGCATTTTCAAGAATCACATTAAAATCACATGCTTCTATACTCTTTTTTGTTCTTCTCCCAATTTCAATTCTATATCCACTCACATTTAAGCTTTCAAGTCCCTGCAGCAAAACTTCTTTATCGGCACCAAGGTCTAATAGTGCAGCAACTGTGGTATCACCACTAATTCCAGAATAACATTCTAAATATAAAGTTCTTTTATCCATAAAATCACCTTTCTCTCAAATTTATCTTTTTTGTGGGTTTTATATTTCCATATTAAAGCCCCTTGACTGGAAACAAAGGGGTAGCTCTAAACCTGCTTCTTCAAGTAAAGCTTTCTTAGTAAGTATTTCATTAGCAGGACCTTCTGCCTCTATATTTCCATCTTTTAATAAGATTACTCTGTCACATAAATCCAGGGCTAAGTCAAGGTCATGAGTTGCAATTATTTTGGTTATCCTTAGTTCTTTCAGCAAATTTATTAACCTTCTTCTCATTCTTGGATCCAAAAAAGAGGATGGTTCATCAAATAATATAACGGATGGCTCCATAATTAATGCAGTTGCAATGGCTATAATCTTCTTTTCTCCACCAGAAATCCTGTTAGAATGACACTTTTCTAAATGTTCAATTCCCAGGGTGTGTAACAAGTGGTCTATCTTTTGCCTGATTATTTCTTCATCCATACATAAATTTCTTGGTCCAAATGCAATATCATCATACACATTGGACATAAACAACTGGTCGTCAGAATTCTGAAAGACAACGCCAACCATTTCCCGAATCTTCCTTAGGTTTTTCTGGTTTACCTCTTCCTCATGAATTTTAATGCTTCCTCTTGCTGGCAGCAAAATACCCACAAGAGACTTAAGTAGCGTAGATTTTCCGGCACCGTTGGCTCCAATAATACCAAGGGTTTCTCCATCTTTTATCTGACAACTAATCTCATGAATGACTTGTTTCCCATCCGAATATTGTACCATTAATTTATCTATGGTAATCATTTCCTACCTCCAGAATCTCTTACAGTAATATTTCACCAAGTAGCAAAGGTATGTTCACTAACCGGAGTATTATGAGAATACCACCGATTATAAGGATGTAAAGCCAGCCTTTACCAGATATTTCATTTCTCCTGGAAAATGTAATATATCCTTTAAATCCTCTGCATTTCATTGCCTGATATACTCGTTCTGCCCGGTCAAAACTGCGTATCATTAATTGCCCAAGAAAAGGTCCCATATCTTTTAGTTTAATCCCTTTCTCCCTTGGAGCTCGCAGAATATATGCCTGATACATGGTGTACCCTTCTTCTGTAATTATACTAATGTATCGGTAAGTCATCATAATCTGGGTTACAATTATGGTAGGGACTTTAAATCCTATCAAAACATAAAGCAGCTTTAATATGGTAAATGCAATTTCTCTGTTAAAAACCAAATTGGATAGCCCAGCAAATAAAGCAAATGGCATAGCTAACCTTAAAGTTCTTCCTATAGTGATAAAAGGTATTTCCCCTAAGATAACCCCTAGTGCCGGATACCATAGAAAGGAAAGAAGAAGGCTTACCTGCTGGGGATTCACAGAGATAACTGCAATCAGATAGATTAAAGTAATTATAAGTTTAACCCCTGGTTCCATTCTATGAATTACCGTTTGCTTCTCATTTATTGTTTCAAGGTGATGTATTTGCAATAAGGAGTTACTTAAATGTGTTATGTAAATCGGAGCTGTTTTGAATGTTTTCCGAGTTCTGTAAGTTTTCTGAGTTTTGTGTACTTGGTGTATTTGGTGTATTTTCTGTACTTGGTGTATTTTCTGTACTTGGTGTATTTTCTGTACTTGGTGTGCTTTCTAATTGCTTATTTTCTTTAACCTTTGCTATAGACCATTCTAATCCATCCGGGTTTGATGAAGCGTAGATTGATAATACTCCCCCCGTTAACAAAGCAGCCCCCATTGTTACAAGAAGCACTTTTCTAAGAGATTCTTTCCTTACTTGCCTTTCTTCCATCACATTTGCTAAAATTTCTGGACGTATTTGATAAATAAAAATTAGCACCGCTGCTGTGATACCACCTTCTACCAATCCGATTGCAAGGTGAATTGGCTGCATTCTCTAAAACTACAGCCAAAGAGCCTAATTGAAGACCTAAAGTAACTGCTATAACTGATGCCACTGTAATTCTTTTGATGGTCATTTTTTTCTGAACCATCGGTCTGAAAACCATTGGAAATGCAACTAAACAAGTAATTACTCCTATGTTAAATATGTTACTTCCAAGGGCTAGCAAGCCTCCATCCCCAAAGAATAAACATTGGATTAGTAAGATGGACGCCATGGTAATTAAGGATGGATACGGTCCTAATAAAGCTGCAAGTAAAACGCCTCCTCCAATATGACCGCTAGAGCCGGTACCGGGTATGGTAAAGTTAATCATTTGAGCTGCAAATACAAATGCCCCCATAACTCCCATCATTGGAATCTTGTTCTCTTCTAATTCTATTTTATTTATTTTATTAATACTTTTGCCAATAAATCCAGCGGACACCCCAGTCATTGTTGCACCAACTGCAACTGACAGTAATGCATCTGACATATGCATAAAGATTCTCCCCTTATATCTGTTAATTTTTAAATGCTTCTATATTCTTAGGACAAATATTTCTAAATGGTTCTATTGATTTGCTAACCTATTGATTTGTGTTGCCATATAACCTGCGCCAAAACCGTTATCAATGTTTACTACGGCAATTCCTTCCGCACATGAATTTAACATAGTAAGAAGAGCAGCAATCCCATTTAGATTGGCACCATACCCTACAGAAGTGGGAACTGCAATTACTGGTTTATCAACTAGTCCTGCCAATACGCCTCCAAGAGCACCTTCCATACCAGCAACTGCTATAATGCAGTTAGCCTGTCGTATCTCTCCTATTTTGGACAGCAATCTATGGATTCCTGCAACTCCAACATCGTAGATTCGCATAACCTGGCTTCCAAAGAATTCTGCAGTCTGAGCAGCCTCTTCTGCTACTGGAATATCTGATGTTCCACCTGTACAGACTGCAATGAAGCCCTGTTTTGATATTAACTCCTGTTGTCTGTTTTCTATATTTTCCTGAACCTTGTTTGTAATATTACCATTTTTTGTTACATCTTTTGTTGCAACTTCTATTTCTTCTTTTTGAATGGAAAGGATATGTGAAATTGGGTCATATTTTACCATATGAAGAATCTCTTTTACTTTCTCATATTGTTCCTGTGATGCTCTGGTTCCTAACACGTTAGTATCTCGTTCATAGAAGCTTTTATATATTTTTATTAAATGTTCCATAGACTTTCCCTGACAAAAGACAACTTCTCCAAATCCAGATCTTAAGGACCTGTGATGATCCAGCTTGGCAAATCCTAAGTCTTCATAGGGAAGATTCTTAAGTAATTCTTCTGCTTTTGCTATATCAATTTCCTTATTTTTCACCTGTTCTAATAGTTTATGAATATCCATTGTTTCCTCCTGTAAACTTTATTCTAATCAATAGTAAGATATATGTAATCAAGATTGTTTATTCCAACAACAAGAAAGAGTCTGGCTTGCCAGACTCTAGCGCTGACGCGATGTCACTTCAGTGACAATTTTCCTTGGCGCGTCATGCGCATCCTGCCTGGAAGGCTTTTTATTTAATAGGAAAGTTCAGAGAACTTTCCTATTAAATAAAAAACCACGAAGAATAAACCGTCGAAAACGGTTTGAACCTTCGTGATTCTAAATTCACATTATTTTTATTTTTATAAAACATATATGCTTAACCTGGATTTGCTGACTTCATGACAGCGGTTTGGGGTAAAGCAGTTAGACTATTATAACACATTTTTTATTATTGTAAATATCTATAATGCTCAATTATTGTTTCGATATTTATATTGCCCGATTATTGTTTCAATATTATAATGCTGATTCAATTATTAATAGTCATTTGTTCCAGATATTCCTTAACCAGTTTGATACCATAATCAACATAGTTGTCGGTGGTCCCGTTTAAATCTGCTGCTATAATAATGTTGCAACGATTCAGTGGAATCAAAATCTTTCTTGCAGGAGAAGAACTAACGGCTGCAGCCATGGCTGGAGTTAATTCGCCAAGCATGGAGTTAGCAACAATGATTGCCATTGGTCCAAGTATAATGTCCGAGCGCTCTGCTGTTCTAATAATAGCATTCTCTCCTGTTGCTCCAAGATCTGCACCAGCCTTAATCATATTATTGGTTGCTGTAGAATTGGTTCCCAGTGCACATATTTCTACTTTATTGTCAGCAGGTAACATTTTTTTTAATTTACTAACAATGCTTTTACCAATTCCCCCACCCTGTCCATCAATTACTGAAATTCTAATTTCTTTTGTTAACATTTATGCTCTCCTATCTCTTCTGTTTATCAAATTTTATTTTATTTCCAAAATTCCTTTTCCATTTGTGCAAAAAATGATACAATTAAGTGTCAGGCACCCTTACGAATTTCTTACGAAATTCATATGCAGCGTAAGAAATTCGTAAGGGTGCCTGACACCTAATCAATCAAATGGAGGTTTTTATGAAAAACGAAAAATCCATATACCTTAAACTTTTCACATCTACTTTTCAGTTAAGTGCATTTACCTTTGGCGGTGGTTTTGTTATTGTTCCTTTGATGAAGAAAAAATTTGTAGATAAATTAAAATGGATAAATGAACAGGAAATGTTGGATATTACAGCAATTGCACAGTCTTCTCCAGGGGCTATTGCTGTTAATGCTGCCATTTTGCTAGGTTACCGAATTGCAGGTTTTGCTGGTGCTATGGTTACCATTCTTGGAACTATACTTCCGCCACTCCTTATTATATCTGTCATCTCTTTGTTTTACGCAGCATTTCGGGACAATATCATTGTCAATGCAATTTTAAAAGGAATGCAGGCAGGTATTGCAGCTGTTATTATTGATGTTTCCCTCACAATGATAGGTGGTATTGTGAAACCTCGAAAATTATTACCTATTTTAATGATGGTTGGAGCATTTACTGCTGTTTTCTTTTTTAAAGTATCCGTTGTGTATCTTATACTTATATGCGGACTGCTTGGAGCTGTATCAATGATCATTGCTGCTAAACAAGGGAGGAACATGGAATGATTTATCTAAAACTACTATGGAGTTTTCTCCAGATTGGCCTTTTTAGTATAGGCGGTGGTTATGCTGCCATACCACTCATTCAAAATCAGGTAGTTGATCGAAACGGTTGGCTTTCCATGTCTGAATTCGCTGATTTAATTACCATTGCTGAAATGACACCCGGACCAATTGCCATTAATTCTGCAACCTTTGTAGGTATTCGTATTGCAGGGGTACCAGGTGCCTTAATTGCAACTTTTGGCAGTGTACTGCCCTCTGTAATTATTGTTCTGACTCTGGCTTATATTTATGGCAAATACCAAAACCTTGTAATCATGCAAGGAATCTTAAGTGGTTTAAGACCTGCCGTTGTTGCCTTTATTACTTCCGCAGGTATCTCTCTCTTTTTCCTAGCAATATGGGGTGAAGAAGCCAGAACATATAATATAGAAGGTATCAACCCTGTTGCTGCCATATTATTTGCATCTGCGCTTTTTGTACTTCGGAAGTTTAAAGTAAACCCTGTATTTGTAATGTTTGGAACCGGCATTCTTGGAATGATTGTGTATTTAGGTGTCAGGCACCCTTAAGAATTTCTTACGAAAATGTTCTTTTTCGTAAGAAATTTGTAAGGGTGCCTGACACCTATACCTTAAAGCTGCTGCCGCCGATGAATTCTTTTAAAATAGAATTGTGTGGTATGGTTTCGCTACTTACACCAAGAAAATAGTCTAAAAATTTAAGTAATCTTTTGGCTTCTACATACTCTTCACAGTCTCGTTCTATACTATAGAGAATGGGTTCTGCATATAGTTTTAAGATTGCCAGTTCGAATATTAAAGCAGAATTAAACATAACATCCACGTCTTCCTGGAATGGAAATATATTTTCCTCTTCCCCTTTTCTCACCGATGGCCACATATTTATGGTTTTTCTGCCAGATGCACCTCTGGTTCTTGCATCCCTTACCATTCTACGGATTAACCTGGCATCGGTAGTAGGGATTCGGTTATGTTCATCGATGTTAAGTGAGGTAAGAGCACTTATATATATTTTAAATTTACTCTCTCTTGGCAGACTATAGGATAGCTTTTCATTTAATCCATGGATACCTTCAATTACAAGAATATCATTGGGTCCAAGTGTCCTAAAGTTACCCTTATATTCCCGGTGTCCGGTTTTAAAATTAAAACTTGGTAACTCAACGGTTTTCCCATTTAAAAGGTCCGTCATATCCCGATTAAATGTTTCTACATCAATGGCCAGTAGGGATTCATAATTTGGATTGCCCTCCTCATCTAATGGAGTATTTGCTCGTTCTACAAAATAATCATCCACTGCAATTGGATGAGGTGTTAGCCCATGTGTTTTAAGCTGTATGGATAATCGATGGGAAAATGTTGTCTTTCCAGAGGAGGAAGGCCCCGCAATCATAACAAATTTCTTGTCACCCGCATCTTTTATCATCTGGGCAATCTCACCAATCTTCATTTCCTGCAATGCTTCCTGCACAAGGATTACATCATTAATCTCACCTTTTACGATTACATCATTTAAAGCTCCAACTGTATTAATTTCCATGGTTTTTGCCCATTGGTTTGCTTCTTTTAAGGTATTGAATAATTTTTCCCTTGGTTGGAAGGGTTCTAGAACATTTGGATTATGTTTTTCAGGGAGAAGCAAGATAATACCATCTTTATATTTAAATAAATCAAATAGCTTAAGCATTCCGGTTCTTGGTGGCATAAATCCATAATAATAGTCTTCAAAGCCACCCAGATTATAGATATTTGCCTTAGAAACACGACGATAGCGAAACAACTTTTCTTTGTCATACATATGATAATAGTGAAATAATTCAATAGCATCGTCTGTGCTTACTGATTTTTTCATAAATGGTAAATCTCTATCAATAATATCCTGCATTCTATTCTTAATCTTTTTACATAATTCTTCCGTTAAAGGTTCCTTCATAACAATTTCACAAAAGAGGCCATTACTTATGGTGTATTGCACAATTACCTTATCCAGTTGACAGGGACGCAGGACGGTATGGATTGCCTTTAACATTACTAAAGTCATGCCTCGATTATATGTTTTGTGACCGGCATCGTCTGCTGTAGTTATAAAACGCACTTTACAATCTCTATCCACTGTTTTAAATAATTCACGCAAGCGGTTATTTACAAAGGCAAGTATAATATCTGCTTCATAGTCTTTTTGGTATTCTTCACTTAGTTTTTCTAAACTGATTCCTTTTGGATATTCTTTTACACTTCCGTTAATTTCTATTTTTACAGTATCTGCGTTCATGTATACCTCCCTGTTACTTTCTATATTATGATTCTATGCCTTTATTTAAGTATTGTGCAGCCCCTGGTCCATCCAATACCTGGGCCTGGCACTGCACAATCAGATTTACTTATAATATAATAAACTTTCATCGATATAGTTCATCTCTTGCTCAACTTGGGATAGGCGTTTTCTCGTATTCTCTGTTAAATTCTTGTTTAGCTCTTCCATTACCTGGCCCTTTAATCTCTTTTCACGCAAAAGATATTGTTTTGTTACAAGATCCTGCCCTTCTAAAAGCAGTTTCCCATACTGATAAAACACTTCCTTTTCATAAGGCTTACTACCAAGTGAGTGTACTGCCTTAATGATATCGTAGTATTTACCATCTTCTTCTAACATTTGCTCTTCTATGATTGCAAATCCTATTTCATGTAAATATTTTCTTACCAATGGAATTTCTGATTGTGGTTGTAAAATCAGTTCCTTACATTGTCTCACGGCGTGGGAACCTTCCTCTAGAATTCGAATCACTAGAGCACCGCCCATACCCGCAATTAGGATAGAATCTGCTTCATCTGGCTCTAATTTCTCAAGGCCATTGGATAATCTTACCTGAATCCTGGAGCCGTACCCTTTTCTATCAATATTTTCTTTTGCCCTCTCTAAGGGTCCTCTGTTTACATCCATAGCAACCACCTTAGTAGAAATGCCATGTTCTATCAGGTAAATAGATATGTAGGCATGGTCACATCCCACATCTGCGACCCTGTTACCAGGGGTAACAGAATCTGCAACTGCCTGTAGTCGTTTTGATAATTCCATGCTAACCTCTTATTCCAAATAATCTTTTAATTTACGGCTTCGACTTGGGTGTCTTAGTTTACGAAGTGCTTTTGCCTCTATTTGTCGGATGCGTTCCCTGGTTACGTTAAACTCTTTACCAACTTCCTCTAAGGTGCGAGCACGTCCATCATCTAAACCAAAACGTAGTCTTAATACCTTCTGTTCACGATCTGTTAAGGTACCAAGAACTTCAATTAGCTGCTCTTTTAATAAAGTAAAGGCTGCAGCTTCTGCTGGTACCGGTACATTATCATCCTGAATAAAATCTCCAAGATGGCTGTCTTCTTCTTCACCAATGGGAGTTTCCAGTGAAACTGGCTCCTGTGAAATTTTTTGAATTTCTCTGACTCTTTCAACGGGCATATTCATTACTTTGGCAACCTCTTCTGGAGACGGCTCTCTTCCAAGTTCCTGGACTAATTGCCTTTGAATACGGATTAATTTATTAATGGTTTCTACCATATGCACCGGAATACGTATGGTTCTTGCCTGGTCCGCAATAGCTCTGGTGATCGCCTGTCTGATCCACCAGGTTGCATAAGTACTAAACTTAAAACCTTTCTCATAATCAAACTTCTCCACTGCCTTAATCAGTCCAAGATTACCTTCCTGAATCAGATCAAGGAACATCATGCCTCTGCCCACATAACGCTTGGCAATACTGACAACAAGACGAAGGTTGGCTTCTGCCAGTCTTTTTTTTGCTTCCCCATCTCCATCTGCCATATGTCTTGCCAATTCGATTTCTTCATCCGCATTTAAAAGTGGCACTTTACCGATTTCTTTTAAATACATTCTTACCGGGTCATCAATGCTGATTCCCTCTGGAACGCTAAGGTCGATTTCTTCTACCTCAATATCATCATCTGGTTCAAGTACAATATCTTCATCCCCTTCTGAAAACCTTAAAACGTCCACATTATTTGCTTCCAGATACTCATAAATTCTTTCAACCATAGAAGCATCCATTTCGTAATCTATGAAGAAGTCATTTATTTCCTGAAATTCCAATACATTTTTCTTCTTTTTCGCATATGCCAGTAACTCTTTTAGTCTTTCCGAGAACTTTACCATGCTTTCATCCATATCTTATCCTGCCTCCTTAAATCAATTATATAGTATTTTATCCATCCTATAAGGAAATATGCAGATTCTGTAATTCTCGCTGTTTAACAATAATCTCCTGCAATCTTTGGATATCATTTTGCTCTATGGCCTGCTTACTTTGCATCTCTAAGCTATTCTTCTTAATTCGAATTACAGTCTCTTCCAGTGCTTTGTTTCTTTCCGCGTGATTTAAAGTTCCTGCTACACCTGCAGTAAATAAGGAGGCGACTTCATTCTGCTCTTCCTTACTTTCAAAGCGGTTAATTATCTTTGCCGGTGTAACAGTATGCTCCGTATAATATTGGGTAAATAACATATCTACCACCTGCTTATAAAGTTCCTCTGTAAAATCAGCAGGTTCAATAATTCCTTTAATTTTCTCAAATATAATGGTATCATCAATCATCCAGGTCAAAAGAATTTTTTGTGATTGTTTCATACCATCTTCTCTTTTATTCTTTTGTTTACCACTATCTGTGCCACGCTCTCTGGCTTCTAATTGTCCAACTGTCATCTGGGCACCATAACGGTTTACCAGCTTTCTAAGATTTTCAAAACCAATATTATATTTGTTAGCTACCGCTTCAATATAATTATTTCTCTCAATTTCTTCTGTAAATCCAAGCATTTTTTTCGCTATTTCATTATAAAATCTTGTCTTTTGCTCTGGGTCATTTAAATCAAATTCTCTTTCTAAAACACGGATTTCAAAGAAAAAAGCATTTTCAGCAGAATCAATTCGCTTCTGGAATTCTTCTGGACCCAGGGCCTTTATAAATTCATCCGGGTCTTTGTAAGGCTCCATATTGATTACCTTGGCTGTTAAACCCGCTTCCTTTAGAATGGGGATTGCTCTGATTGCCGCCTTGGTTCCTGCTTCATCACTATCATAAGTTAATAAAACTTCCTGGGTGTAACGCTTTAGCAAATTCGCCTGTAGTCCTGTAAATGCAGTACCCAAAGATGCTACTGCATTGCGAAAGCCTGCCTGATGAAGGGCAATTACATCCATATAGCCTTCACAGATTAACATATAGGGCTTTCTTGCAATTCTGGCAAAATTTAATCCATATAAGTTCCTGGATTTATCAAATAATTTAGTTTCTGGCGAATTCAAATACTTTGGAAGTCCATCTCCCATGACTCGCCCTCCAAATCCAATGACCCGGTTATTCACATCCATAATAGGAAACATGACACGATTCCAAAACTTATCATATACTTTATTCTTGGACTCTTCATAAGTAATCAGTCCCGATTCTCTTAGTACGGAATCCTCATACCCCATGTGTTTTAAATATTGATATAAATCATCACCAGTTTTATGGGAATAGCCCAGTCCAAATTCTTTTATGGTTTCCTGGCTTAATTTACGGTTCACAAGATACTCGTACGCTGCTTGTCCACTCCCTGACTTTAATTGAAAGAAATAATATTTTGCAGCTTCTTTATTAATTTCTAACAGTCTTGCCCTTAAGCTTGCCTGTTGCTTTCCTTCTTCACTCTCTTCTGTTTCTGGAAGTTGTATTCCAACTCTTCCCGCCAGAAGTTTTAATGCTTCAACAAAGGTATAATTTTCATATTCCATAATAAAGGTAACTACATTGCCTCCAACGCCACAGCCAAAACAATGGTACATCTGCCTGTTCTGGCTGACACTAAAGGAAGGAGTTTTCTCATTATGAAAGGGGCAAAGTCCCATGTGATTACTGCCTTTTTTTTGTAATTTTATATAGGAGTTAATCACATCCACTATATCATTTTTCGTTCTAATTTCCTCTATTAGTTCTTCCGAATAACGCATGAAAATCTCCTATCTGTTAGTAAATACTCCAAGCCCTTGGAATGTAGATTTCTTTAAATTTTGCTACTGCGTAACGATCTGTCATTCCTGCAATATAGTCGCATACAACTCGGGTGACTGTTTCTCCTTTATTCTCAATCATATGCAAATACTCTTCCGGTAATAGATGAGGATGTTTTTCATAATACCCAAATAAGTATTCCAGCATACCTTCTGCCTTTCCTTCTTCTCCCTTTGCCACAGGATTGGTATAGACACTGCGAAACATATATTTACGCATTTCAAGCATGGCATGTTCAATATCTGGTGACATGGTAATATCATTATTATCTTCACTATTTGATACAATATCATGAATAATTGTATTAAGTCGTTCCCTGGAACTATGTCCTAAGATATCTGTAAATTCCTTTGGAATCTCTTCTTCTTTAATTATATGTCCGCGAATAGCATCATCCACATCATGATGAATATAAGCAATTTTATCTGACCCTTTCCCCTGCATGACCAAAAGGTGTATGCCCAAGATCATGTCCTAATGCAATTGCTTCTGTCAAATCTTCATTTAACCGCAATGCCTTTGCAATTGTTCTTGCTGTTTGGGAAACTTCAAGTGTATGGGTTAACCGGGTACGATAATGATCCCCTTCCGGTGCTAAAAAAACCTGGGTTTTATGTTTTAATCTTCGAAAGGACTTAGAATGTAAGATTCTATCTCTGTCTCTTTGGTAAATGGGCCTGATATCACAAGGATCTTCATAACGATCTCTTCCCTTGGACTCATCACTAAATGCTGCAAAGGGACTAAGGTATTCATGCTCTCTCTGCTCTAGCTTTTGTCTCATATTAAGGCTGTTGCTCCTATTATTACCTGGTATTATATCTTTCAATACTATCACACCCCTTTTGAAGACAATTTATTAAAATATAGTTTTATTTCAAATATTTAGGCAACAAATGCTCCTATAATATAAATATTCTACTAAAGTTTTTAAAATCCTTTTTATTTTATAATATTTTTAATTATTACATTTCTAATAATTCGTTTTCATTATTTCTTTTTTATCGTGAAATCAGGTGATATGTAACAAGAGTATTCGTATATAAGTGCTCCATTCCCAGTTTACTTTACCGGGTTTACTAAGACATTTGTTATTGTAGCCATACCTGCTAATATTCACATAGTCTTTTATCGTACACTTTGTAGACGAATACTCTCTATTTAAATTTCTATAGTCAACTTACTAAAGATTAAGTACATTACCATATTTTGATTACTTTATTTTGATTTACTTATTTTACTTATTTTGATTTACTTATTTTACTTATTTTGATTTACATTTTACTTCTCCAGAGCAATTTCCACAGCTACCACCACAGAAATTACCTGCTTTTGCATCTTTTATTTTTTTTCGTATTACAAACCCTGCATAGAATGCTATGATTGCTCCAATTATAATTTCCATAGAAGTATCTCCTCTCCATAACTTCTTTTTGGCTTTCTCTTACCTTTATAGAAACAACAACCCTAGTTGATAAACCAGTGTTGCAGCAAACCAGGCAATTCCTAGCTGAAAGAAGAAAGTAAACAATGTCCATTTTATTGATTTTAATTCTCTTGCTATAACACCCATAGCAGCAGCACAAGGAGTATATAATAATGTAAATATCATTAGTGCATAAGCATTGAGAGCACCAAACCCAAGAGGTTTCAGAATCTGTACCAAACTGCTCATTCCCTCTGCGGAATTAATGTTTGCAATACCAAATAACACACTAAAGCTGGATACAACAATTTCTTTGGCGGCTATACCAGAAATTAATGAAACTCCAATCTGCCACATACCAAGTCCTGCCGGTGTTAATATAGGTGTTAGCAGCCTTCCTATAATAGCTCCATAGCTGTCTGACATATCTTCTACCATTCCATTAGGGCCTATATTTAATATAAACCAGATAACAATAGAAGCAATAAAGATGGTTGTGCCTGCTTTTGTTAGATAATCTTTTACTTTATCCCAGACATAAATTAGTATACTTCTGGCATTAGGAGCTTTATATTCTGGAAGTTCTATTAGGAGATTATTGATGGCATGGCCCTTTTTCTTTTCAAACAAATGCATGATAAAGGCGGATAATACCCCAACCACAAGACCTATCACATACATGGAAAATGCAGCTAAGGAAGCATATTTTCCAAAGAACATTCCGGCAAAAAGTACATAGACCGGAATTTTAGCACTACAGGACATAAAAGGAGTGATAAATATGGTTCTGCGCCTGTCTTTTGGATTCTCTAAGGTTCTTGATGCCATAACTGCCGGCACGGAACATCCAAAGCCAAGTAACATAGGAATAAAGGATCTTCCAGATAAACCTATTTTACTCATAAGTCCGTCCATTATATAAGCAACTCTTGCCATGTAACCACTGTCCTCTAAAAAAGCCAGAGCCAAAAATAAAATAAATATATTAGGCAGAAAGGTTAATATACCTCCTACACCTGCAATAATTCCATCCACTATAAGGGATGTCAATAAATCGCCAACCCCTGTAGCTGCCAGGAAGTTTAATACCGCATTGGATAAGGCCTCTAAAAGAGTTTCGAATACTCCCTTTAGGGCGTCACCAACGGAGAACGTTAAAAAGAAAATCAGTGCCATTACTCCAAAAAAGATTGGCATTCCTAAAAACCGGTTGGTTAATAGCTGATCAATTTTATCTGTTGCTGCAGCTTTCCTGTTTCGATTAACCACAACTTCTTCTATAATTTCTTCTATAAAATCATACTTTTGATTAATAATATCTGTTTCATAACTTCTATCTGCAATTCCTGCTAAATCTAGTGGATATTTTTTTCTTATCTCTTCGTCCCATTCCAGCAGTTTTATTGCAATCCATCTAACATTTTCTAATTCAGGGTTAGCTGCTAGTAAACGTTCAGATATCAAATCTATTTTATCTTCTATCTCATTACTGTAAACTACGGTAAATTCTTTATGATGTTTCTTTAGATGGGCTGAGCCCTTGATACTTCCCATTACATGGTGATGATGCTCCAGATTTTTGTCCAAGGTCTTATCATTGTGATGTGCAACTGCATGCATCAGAATATCTAGCCCCTTTTTCTTTCTCGCCGAGACTGGAATTACTGGAATTCCAAGCATCTCTGGCAGACGGTGAAGATCGATTTCCATGCCTCTTTCTTCCACAATATCCATCATGTTTAGGGCAAGGATTACAGGTTTTCCTAGTTCAATTAATTGTAAGGTAAGGTAAAGATTACGCTCCAAATTAGAAGCATCAACAACATCAATAATTACATCAACATCGTCTTCCAGAATATATTGTCTGGTTAATTTCTCTTCCATACTATAGGAAGTCAAGCTGTAAGTGCCCGGAAGATCAACTAATCTAAACTTATGGTTATGATATTTCATTGCACCTTCTTTTTTATCAACAGTTACTCCTGGCCAGTTGGCTACTTTAAGTTTGGCACCGGTGTAAGCGTTAAACAAAGTGGTCTTTCCGCAATTAGGATTCCCAACAAAACCTACTTGTAGTTCATCCTTCATGCTATGCCACCTCCTCTATAAAAATTGAGGCTGCAATTCTATCTCCAATAGCAAGCCTGGTTCCACGTACTTTAAAAACAACATCACCTTTTCTATTCTGATTCAGTAATTGAACTTTTGTACCATGGATTAAACCTAGTGCTTCCAGTCTACGTTTTATCACCTGTTCTAAATTCAATTCTTTTACAATATAATTCTGACCAATTTGTGCATCTCTCAAAGTCATATTACTCTACTTCACCTTTCTAACTCGTATGTAGTTACCATTCATTAGTATAATTGAGAATGAATATCAATATTAGCAAATTTATTATATCTCTTATCCCTGCAAATGTCAACTATTCTTGGGTATTTTGTGATAACATTTCTTGGGTATTTTGGGGTAACATATCTTGGGTATCTTAGTATTTTGGGGTAATATATCTTTGGTATTTTTTGGTATCTTCTCTTTAGTATTTTGTGGTAACATGTTGAATGCCTTCATGGTATTAATGGCATTAAAAAAGCACAAGAAATAGTAGTTTATTTTCATTTCCTGTGCTCATTTTAATAAATAATGATTTATTTAGTTTACTATTAATTCCAGTACGCTGTTTAATGCTTTCCATCTATTTTACAAGCAATCGTAGGTTCACTTTGACTCTTCAATAAAATATCTTGGCATTTCTCTTTATTTCTAAGGAACCAAGCACTTGCATAGGAACAGGTTGCTGAAGCTTTTAAACCTTCTTTTCTAAGATACTCTGTCACTACCTGCATTGTCTCATCTGCAACACCTTGTCCTCTCATGGAAGGGTTTACATAAACATGATCAATAATTAAGGAGCCGGGTTGATTCTGTACATAGGTTGCTTCTGAAATTATATTACCTTTCTCATCTTTACTGAAAATTCTACCATTTTCATAGTTCCAGTTCATAATTTCCTCCTATCCGTTTTTTCAATAATTAATGAATTCCTAGAAAATGATTCGGCTTTGTAGTAGTTTAGGATCATAATTCTTCCCCCAAAAAACAAAAGCCTCTTTTCTGAGGCGTCATTAGCGATTGAGGTTACTGATGTCCTCAAATAAATATTATACCACTTAATTAAATCAGTCAACATTCTTTTGCTACTCAACTCTCTTATAACTTTATTATTCCATTTAAGGTTAGCAACAGGCATCGAACACGTGACCTAAACACTACCAATGCGAAAAATTGAATATTGTATTTATTTATTTTAAAACAGTCTTCAAATAGTCTCCAAAAAAATAAAAAAACACTCCTTCGAGTGTTTTTTTATTTCTTGAATTTTATACAACCCTTGCTTTTCCAAGGTTTTTCATAAGAGCTAGCAACGGGAATCGAACCCGTGACCTCAACACTACCAATGTTGCGCGCTACCATCTGTGCCATGCCAGCTTATCCATAATTATAATGACAATTTT
>JAQSYR010000246.1 GCA_029256035.1 Anaerocolumna sp.
TCGGATAACAAAACTCAGAAAACAAATCTATGAGTATCGCCTGGAACGAACAAAGCTTCACAAGGATGATAAAGTCTTAACTTCCTGGAATGCACTTATGATTGTTGCATATGCTAAGGCTTATAAGACCCTTAGGAAAGAGGAATATCTTACTGCTGCTAAAAAAGCAGATCATTTCATACAAGAAAAATTATGCCAGGGAGATCAATTATTTGTACATTTTCGTGAGGATGAAGCAAAAGGGAATGGGCATATTGATGACTATGCATTCTATATCTGGTCCTTACTTGAGTTGTATGAAGCAACCTTTGATATGGCCTATTTGGAGCGGGGCATACATTTTCTAAATGTTATGATTGCACAATTTTTTGATGAAAAAGAAGGCGGTTTTTACCTTTATGCAAAAGATAGTGAAGCTTTAATTCATAGACCGAAAGAAATTTATGACGGCGCCATACCATCGGGTAATTCCGTTGCTGCTTATGTGTTACAAAAAATTGCTGCATTTACTGGGAATATTGAAATTTTAAGAAAAGCAGAGCAGCAGCTGACTTTTATTGCAGGGAAAATCGGCAATTATCCAAGTGCATATTGTTTCTCCATGATGGCAATTCTACTAATGCTGTATCCAACTAAGGAATTAATCTGTGTTGCAGAAAATTCGCCTGATATAAAAGAATTGCAAGATTATTTGTCAAAACACTATCTTCCTAATGTTACAGTATTATTAAAGACAGAAGAGAATAAAGCACGTTTGGAAAAAATTGCAGAATACACTGGCAGTTATGAAAGCAAAGATAAGAAAACAACCTTTTATTTATGTGAAAATAACTAAGGGTGCCTGACACCAATTGTGCAACAAAATGTAGCATGAAATACATGGGAAATGCTATTTACAAATTTATTATAATAATTTATGATAGTTACATCTTATTTTTCTAAAATTCTTTTAGATGATTACTTCCCCAAATATTTATTGAATATTACAAAAGAAAATTACTATGGAAAGGGGTTATTTTATTGAAAATTGCATTTTGGAGTAATGCCAAGGGGAGCATTGGCGTTACAAGTAATCTGGCTTGCATAAGCGTAGCATCTGTTATGAGATATTCTTTAAAGGCGGTATTATGGGAGAATCATTCCCAGCGAAATACCTTAGAACAAGCCTTGCTCTGTAAACACACGAATCATTATTTAAATGAGGTGGATAACTATCATATTCATCCTGTGGGCATGACTCATTTAATGAATCAGTTTGCCTTTGGCAAATACAGCATTTCTACTCACAAATTCAATACCCAACCTGATTATCCCAAACGACAGGCAATTCAGGAGGCATCTTACGAAATCTTAAATGAAAGACTTTATTACATTCCAACAAGCTTTGAAGTAAACAGAGAGTTATATGACTATGATTTATATTCTAATGTTAACCTAATACTCCAATCTTTAGATACATTTGCAGATCTTATTTATATCGATACTTCTAACAAAAATTCTTTAAGTTCCAAAGTAATATTGGAAGAAGCTGATGTTGTTGTAGTCAACTTAAATCAGAGCCCTTCTTTAATTCAGGATTTTTTTGAAAATTATTCTTCTATTCAATCAAAATGCATCTTTTTAATTAGTAGTTACCAGAAGCAATCATGTTTCAACATTAACTCTATTTCTAAATTACATTCCATTAATAAATCTCAGATAGCAATTATTCCATATAATCAAGAATATCAGGAAGCCGTGAGCCAAGGTACTATAGTAGAATTTATGTCAAGAAATTATACTTGTAAGCGTAAAAATCCAAACTATAATTTTGTTAATCAGGTGAAAAAGGCAGTAGAGATGATTATGCATCATATTAATTACATGGAACAACAGGAGGCTGCCCAGTGAAAAGATATATAAAAAGGTCAACGAAACAGTATATTATGGTATCGGTCTTAAGTATTTTAATTATTAGCGGAGCATTTCTTCTTGCCTACTTTACTATTTTAAAGAATACAAAAGAAAGTTATGCAAACGAAATTAAATTACTGGAAGAACAGTTAATAGCAAGAGAAGTTTATGTCTATGAAGCGAAAGAGGTAATTCCCTCTGGAAGCATTATAACGAAAGATAATTTAAAATATGTGAAATCTTATTCAAATCAATCCCAGGAATATTTTATGACAGAAAAAGAAATAGGAATGACTGCCCTAATTCAAATAGAACCGGGAACCCAGATTTTAAAAGGTATGTTAACCAAAAATCAATTAGAAGAGAATGTAAGAGAAGTGGAATACGACGTATTTTTAATTAATAGTAATATAAAAGATGATGATTGTATTGACTTAAGGTTACTACTTCCAAATGGTGAAGATTATATTGTTCTTAGTAAAAAAGGTATAAAGCAGGTAGACATAGCATCGAATAACTGCTTCCTCTGGTTAACAGAAGAAGAAATACTGACTATGTCCAGTGCTGTGGTAGATGCATTTTTATACCCTGGTTCAAAATTATATACTACAAAATATGTAGAACCCAGACTTCAGGAGCCTTCCATCTTAACCTACCAGCCAAGTCTGGCCACCTTAACACTAATGGAAGAGAATGAAAATATTGTTGAAACCGCATCCATAGCGGTTAGAAGACAATTAAGAAGAGAACTTGAAGAGCGTCTTGAAAAGCTGGTGAATAAGGATATATCAAATAGTAACTTACAGACTGACTTTTCTTACGCAGACAGCTTAAGTGAGAAACCAGTTACTGGCTCAGGTGATACTACTTATGTAGAATCAGATAAAGATGAATCAAAGTGATAAATATGAGCTAATACTGTATTTATCCCGTATCCTATATCATCTGAATAAAAAAGTGTTATTAGTTGATTATGCAGAAAATGAAGCACTTTTACAAAGTATTACCATACCGGAAACATTAAAAGAAAATAATAATTACATTAGTTACCGTGGGATTGATTTTATTCAGGGAAAATATTTTACATGGAAAATGAAACAGGAATATGACTATATTTTAATGGATTTTGGTTATCTTTTGGCCCATGAAGGCATGTTACGATGTTCTAAAGTTATATTTGTAACAGATTTGCAATTACATAATCTAAAGCGCATTAAAAATATGGAGTATGTGGAAGATGAGGATAAATGTTTAGTTATTAAAGATGTATTTCAATGCAAAATTAAACCTGAATATATTATTAGCCAAATTGGTTTTCCAGTAAAAAAAGATAATATTTTCATTCTTTATCAAGATTCTGTTGATCTAAAATCTAAAGTGTCATGTCAATATGATCATAAATTCGCCTTTACTAAATTATCAAAACCAACCAGATGTTTTTTAAAAGACTTTACAAGAATGATAGCCAATCATTTCGAGGAGAAAGAAATCAATCTTGCATATAAAAAGGCGGAGAGGGGGTTATAATCTTGAAGATAGCATTTTGGAGTAATGTACACGGGCAGGCAGGTACAACCAGCAATCTTTTGGCCATTGCAATTATTTGCGCATTGCAATACAAGTTAAAAACTATGGTGACCCAGACTCATTTTAATCTAAACAATCTGACTGCTGGAATGGTATCTGATCGAGAGCAGTTTCAAAAAGAATTTCTTATGGAAATTGGCATAGATGCCCTGACAAGAAGTATTAAATCAGCACCACTTGACTATGAAATAATTGAAAATAGTACTATTTCTTTTTTAAAGAAGCGTCTTAATTTATTGCCGGGTACTGCCAAAATGAATCGTGAAATCTATGAAATAGATACTTTAAAAGCCATAACAGGAATATTACGCACCGTTGAAATGTTATATGACATAGTTTTTATTGATGCAAACTCAGGAAAGAATCAGTTAACCAATAAGATTCTGGAGGAAGCAGATTTAATTGTAGTAAATCTTAGTCAGAATAAAAACATGATTGAAGAATTTAAGTTAAATTACAAATTTCCAAAGAAAAAGGTATTTTACCTGTTTGGCCATTATGATACAAATTCCCGTTATAATATAAATAACTTAAAACAGTCTTATAATTGGCTAAACTCTAAGAATACTGCCGTCATTCCTTATAACACGGAATATATGGATGCTTTATCTGATGGACAGGCTATTGCTTATATGTTAAAAAATATAGAAAGTGAGAAAAACGATAGTAATGGTTATTTTATAAAAGAAGTGAAAGCGGCTGCCAGCAAACTTTTGAAGTATACTGGTACAGAAAGGCGGCTGATTTATGGATTACATGACTAATATTATTATAATAACAGGGATCTTGCTTTTAATCACACTTACTATGTATTACCTATTTAAAAATGAGGGAATGGAACAAGATGAAAATTCTGAAGACGAATACAGTGTGGATTACCTGGTAGCAGGGATAAAAGAAATGTTGAATCATATTTTAAATACAGGACCCTCAGAGTGGAATCTAAATAAATTGGAAACCAAAAAGCAGGAAAGACGTAGAGGAAAACTTAAAAAAGCACTTCGAACCTGCAATTATGGTGATATTGGTGCCAAAGAATATGTGAAAGAGTACATAAAAGACTTATTACAGTTAAAATTCAATCTAAATGAAGAAAATATCGATAAAGTAATTCCCTTTCATAAATTTTATAAACTATCAACACAGGATAAATTACATATAAGGGCCATGGTGCCATAGATGAAATCAGGGATATGCTTATTGACGGTGTTAGTGCAGGAGTGTCAGGATTGTCTAATGTCCATTACCATTACACCGAAGAAATGTTTACCCAGTCCTATTTTGAATTACCAAGGGCTTATAATAGTATTTGGATTTTCTACGGTGGAAAAACTATTTATTTATCTTTTTTAGGATTTGGAAATCAACGTGAACTAGAGCGAGTCTGTAAAAATGTATATCGCTATGACAATCCGGGACAATTAAGTGCCAATCGGGGTTATATAGCAAATGATATGAAGGATGGATCCAGAGTCATAGTAACTAGGCCACCATTAACGGAAAGCTGGGCTTTTTTTATCCGAAAGTTTGATAGTATCGAAAAAGTGAATATCACATCTTTACTAACAGATGAAGGCAGGGAAATACCAATGGAAACTATAAAGTGGTTAATCAAAGGATGTCAGGTAATTGGAATTACAGGAATTATACCCAAACCGCAATATTTTATCCTTTCGTGAGACCCCTACCGTAAACGGCCAGGAAGCATTAGATCTTCAAAAGAAAACAGATGGTACAGTTACAATCTTAGGAGAAGTTGCTACTGCACCTGTTGCTAGGTGGCTGGTACAGTTAAGCCAGGTAGCAAGTAAATTCACTGTATTTACCCACCATGCCAAGACCACCAACCATCTGGTTGCCTCCCTTCGAAACGCACTTTTGCAGGAAGGTGGATTTACCAATGAGGTCATAGCCGAAGAACAGGTGGTAGATACCGTTAACTTTGATATACATATGGCTAAATCTGTAGATGGACATCGATACATTGAACGTATTACTGAAATTATTCCATATGAAGATGCAGAATTTA
>JAQSYR010000036.1 GCA_029256035.1 Anaerocolumna sp.
AAAAATAGGGCTGACTCTAGGTCAGCCCCGTTATTTTGGGTTTTACAATAATTATTGTAACAGTGATAACACGCCTTGAGTTGATTGGTTAGCCTGTGCAAGCATTGATTGAGCTGCTTGTTGAAGAATGTTATCCTTTGAGTACTTAACCATTTCCTGAGCCATGTCTACGTCACGAATACGTGATTCAGCTGCTTGTAAGTTTTCAGAAGTATTATCTGCATTAGCAATTGTATGCTCTAATCTGTTCTGTAATGCACCAAGTGCTGATCTTTGAGTAGAAACTTTGTCAAGAGCTGATTGAATTGTTGTAATTGCAGCTGTAGCAGAACCGTAAGTTCCTACTTGACTATTAATACCAGAAACCGCTAAAGCACCTGCTCTCATATCTAAAATAGAGAAAGAAATGTTCTGGCCTTCGTTAGCACCAACTTGAAGATTCTTACCACTGAAACCACCATTTAAAAGTTTCATTGTATTGAATTCAGTCTGGCTACCGATACGAGTAACTTCTGCTTCTAATGCACTAAGTTCTTTTGCTATTGCAGAACGGTCAGCAGTTACGTTAGTATCATTTGAAGCCTGAACAGCTAATTCTCTCATTCTTTGAAGGATAGACTGAGTCTCATTTAAAGCACCTTCTGCAGTTTGAATTAAAGAGATACCATCCTGAGCGTTTGTAGAAGCCTGATCAAGACCTTTAATCTGTCCACGCATTTTTTCAGAAATTGTTAATCCCGCTGCATTATCTCCTGCACGGTTAATTTTATAACCAGAAGATAACTTTTCAGTTGATCTAGAAAGATTTCCGGTTGTAACACCTAATTGTCTGTTTGTGTTGGCAGCTGCCATATTGTGTTGAACTATCATATGTATTCCTCCTTGAATTTTTAGTAGCATCCATGCTACTACTTATTTTATTTAGTAACCAATATCACCTGTAAATTCTGTTGGCCGTACGCTCCTATGAATTTGCAAATAATATTTTTCTTACTTGTAATATATATCGGTTGAAATAAATAAAACTTTATAGCTTAAAAATAAATTTTTTATTTTTTTTTGTCTAAAAAATAAGATTCGCCATAGCGTTGATCTGCCACATTTTTATAGTAGTTGGTAGCCACCTGACTATTTTTCTTAAATCTTTTAATCTCATTTTTTTTATCAGAAAAATAGATTTCTATTTTCCCTTTATTTTTGATTTCATAGGTTTGAAGTTTCGCACTTTTTTCTGTTACTTGTTTGATCAGTTGCTGTAAGCCCAATATTTGATCTTTATGATGGGTCTTATTGTTACTAATTTCATCTCTTACATGTTCATATATACTTTCAAAGCCCTCGTCTAGTTGGAATAATCGCGTAATTAATTTATCTTTCTCTGAAAGAGTGTCTTCAAACTTTTCCATATTAGGTGGTTCCTCATCTAAATACGTTTGCTGATCCACCGTAATTAATATGAGTTCATCTAATAAAGCATTTTTTTTCACTAATGTATCTGTTAAGATATTTATATAAGTATTGTTATCCACTCCAAAACCCCGCTTATTATCATTATGAATTTGCTTTATTCAACCTTATGACTTCCTTCCAGGTATCTCTCATACCTCTTAAGTTCTCAATTACTTCTTCTAATATTATACTATCCTTTTTTATATTAGAAGCTACTAATCTATCATAAATATAGTCATAAATATTATCAAAGTCCCTAGCAACTGGGTATTTAAAATCCAGCGTCATTCGTAAATGTGTTACTATTTTCTCTGCTTTAATAATGTTTATATTTGCTTTCTCGTAATTCCGTTCATTTAATCCATCTTTTGCAATATTGCAAAATTTAATTGCCCCCTCATAAAGCATAAGTGTTAATTCTGCTGGAGTGGCTGATTTAATTTTGTTATTTTGATATGCTACTGCTGCATTAACTGGCATACTTTCCTCCTGAAAAACTTGTGTTAACTTTTGTTAAACTTAATCCTACTGGTTTGATGTTCCAAACATTCCCGCCAAAGCACTGGACTGAGACTGCATCTTTGCCATGGCTGTTTCCATCGCCGCAAATTGCTTATAATATTTATCTTCCATTGCAGTAAGTTTTTCTTCTAGAATTGCAATTTGTTTTGCATAATCCGTCTGCTGTTTTGCCATGGTTTTATCATTATAAAAAGTAAGTGCACTCCTGACATTAGGTATTGCATCCATTTTATCTTTCATGGTCGAATATAAATTCTGTGTTATTTCTGAAAGAGCTTCCATTACTACTTCTGGCTTTTCTTCTAATGCTTTCATTAGTTTATTGCTATTAGTAGCATACACTTTATCATCTTCATCCCCATAAATATGTAACAGACCTTTTTCTGAATAATCAGAGGATGTCTGAATTCCAAAGCTTGATAAAGAATAATTTTTGCCAGCAACATCTGTACTTTTCGTTAAAGAAGTTCTCATACCATCAATCAGAGCCCCTAAGGTAGAATCCCTTCGCAAAATGGAATCCTGTATTTTGGTTTCCCATTTTTCAATCTGATCCTCTGTCATCGCCTCTTTTTCATCATCACTAAGAGGAGCATAACCGCTGGCAGATGGTGCATAATAAAGTTCATTCATTTCTTTTAGAATTTCATTGTATGAATTAACAAACTTTTTAACCATATCATAGGTTGCCTGTGTATCATTTGCAACATTCAAACTAATTGTTTCCAAAGCCTGTGTTTCACCTTTTAAAGTTATAGTTAATCCATTTACAGCAAAAACATTGGATGACCCTGTTAAAACAGCGCCATTATATGTTATATTGCTGTCTTCTGCTGCTACCACCGTGGATAAAGTAGATGCAGGATCGTATTTTGTTCCATCTGCTTTTACTGCATCCAATCCTAGGTTTGCTAATAAATTATTCGCATCATTATTCAGAGAATCTTTTGCTATTACTTGAAATCCATTTGCCACACCACTGTTTTTCGAGCTAATAAAAAATCTGCCTTGTGTAGCATCAAAGTTAGCGTTTAATCCTGCTGATTTTGCTGTGTCAACAAAATTAGTAACTGTAGTATCCGTACCTACTGTAAGTGTTTTACTACCAATTGTAATTTTGGTACCTGCAGTGATATTCAAATCTGTAAGTTTTGTAGCTGTTGTTATAGCTGCACCATTCTTGTCAGTTGTAATCTTACCACCTGTAACATACTGGGAACTGGCAAGGTTATTAACCTTTAATGTATGAGTACCATTAGCGGCTGTAGTTCCTGCGCTTACACTAACTAAAGAATCATTGGAAGAGGTAACTGATTTTGTAAGATAACTTCCCTGCAATCGCATCTTTGATAAATCTTCCGTATATAATTTATATAATTTTGCATTTAATTCTTTCCACTTATCCTGTTTCCAGGTTAAAAGAGTTTGTTTATCCTCTACTCGTTTATTTTTTAATCGCTGGGCATCTACCATACCTTGAATTAAGGATTCTGTGTCAAGCCCAGATATCATACCCGTCATTCGAACTGCCATGATATCCCTCCTTTATCTATCGTTTTTCATCAACAAGTATACCTGCTATTTCCCAAATCTTCTCAAGCATTTCTAAGCTTTCTTCCTGTGGAATTTCTCTTATGATTTCCTGGGTTTCTTTATCAATTACTTTAATTGAGATACGATTTGTTTCCTCATGATAAGAATATTCAAATCTGGTTCGTACCTGCTTCATTTTATTATTTGCTTGGTCAATTGCACTCTTTAAACGCTGTGTATTTGCCTGTCCATCTTTTTGCTGCTGAAAACTTTCGCTGTTACCATCTTGTAGTGATTTTGTAACCACCGTTGTACCAGTCCCTGTATATGCAGCATTTCCGGTACCTTGATTCTGAATAGAATTTATAGGAAATATATCGGTAATATTTTTCTAAATGTTAACACTTACTTATGTGAAATTATAATAATTTTTTTAAATTAATTTTAAAATAAATCTATACTACTTATCAGTAATGAGACTAAAAGCATAGTACATGCATTTTCTCCACCTATTTGGACTAAATTTTTTATCTTTTTTTAAATACAGCAAGAAATTTATTTGAACAATTTTCTCAGTGCATCTACGGAAGCATCACTTTCTACTGCCTCTTTATTGGCATCCTGTATCTGAATATAGATTTCTTTGCGGTATACAGGAATGGATTTTGGAGC
Source organism: Anaerocolumna sp. (assembly GCA_029256035.1). Classification (GTDB taxonomy): domain Bacteria; phylum Bacillota; class Clostridia; order Lachnospirales; family Lachnospiraceae; genus Anaerocolumna. Next base: position 4,177 of record JAQSYR010000036.1, read on the forward strand.
ATTTATTCCCAGTTTTACCTGATCTCCCTTGATTTCTAATATGGAAATCTCTATCTCATTGCTTATTATGATTGACTCACCAATTTTTCTTGTCAGGGCCAGCATATTAGTGTCCCCCTTTCTCATTTTTCATTTTTTGAAAAATCGAGAAAACATTATATTTCACCTGATAATCTTGATTCTCTGCAATTACCTGACATCCTTTTCTAGTATCTGCATTAATGACAAAAGGTGCTTTTAAGTTAACAGACATCTTTGTTAAATCAGATGGTACTGTCATGGTAAGTAGTATTACTATGTTTTCTTCGTTAACTTCACCTAAAGACTTTAATATCTCATCTTCAACTACTGGATTGTAATCTGGTTTTACTAGAAGCGGATTAATTACAGGAATTGCAAGAGATGCTTCCTCAAGACTCTGCAGCCAAGAAATGCTTCCACTATGGCCATCTTCTACATCATAAAGAATTGTATATTTTTTATAATTTTCAAATCCCATAATTCCTTGCTCAAAAATAATAACTTTTTCCTCATTTAAATCTATTTCTCCAAAATATTTGGTTTTTACTAACATAATTTCTCCTTTCGCCATAAAACCTTACAAGGGGTGTCAATGCATTCCAAACTTCAGTTGCATTTAACGCCCCTTTTTTATATTTTTATAAGAAATCCAACAATGTATTCTGCACTACTTTTGACGCTGCAGAAAGGGATGCATTATATATTGTTTCTGCTGAATTATATTTTATTACGGTTTCAACCAGGTCTACATCTTCATTATTAGACATAAGTTCTTCGAAATCTACCTGCTGGCTGGATAGACGGCTTTCCGTTAATTCCAAGCGTACATAACGGCTTCCAAGGTCTGCCACTGCTACATTGAGAAGATTTTGGTGTTTCGATGAACCGGCAATTCCATTTTCAAATGCATCATGCATTATTTTATTTTTTAGAACAAGTTCTGTGTTTAATTGCTCTGAGAACTTTTCTAAAGCTTCTCTTTGGGTATCTGTAATATTGGTATCTTCCAATAATTTATTAACTTCTTCTATTTTTTGTTCTGTTGCAGTGACATCCTGCACCGTTTTTAAAATTTCATCAATATCTCTTCCGATACCATGGGTGATGGCATCACTACCCTGGGTATTGATGGTTAATTTTTGATTAAAGTTAATTTCATATTGAATCTGCTGATCTGCCTTTGTATAGCTGGCAGTATCTAATGTGGTTGTATTTAAAACATTACAATCAAAGTAATGTTCTGGTCTTAGGTCCCCAGTTTTAAAGTCATTTTTCTTATAGGATACAGAAATGCTATCGGATAATCTTAATTTTTCATACACATTATCTGCTGGAACAGAAGGATCATCATAAAGTATTAATTCTCCTGTCTCCGGAATATAATTAATAGTTCCTGCTATAGGTTCATAAGGCAGTGGTGATGTTGAAGTTATTGACACCGTATTAATGGTAATTGGTGATTGAGCCACACCACCAACACTATAATTAAGTACTCCTCCCCCCTCGATTGTTCCCAAATCTTCATAGGACAAGCGTATTCTGTGATAAGAAAGCAGATTTGGAGCGTTATTAAAATCAGCAGCCGTAGAGGTTGCTGGATCATAGGCGTCAATGGGTAGTTGTCCGTTTACAATAGATAGTTCTTCAATATCTTCCCCTGTAAATTCTTCTGTAATAGTATACTCTAGATTAGTGGAAGGTTCGTTAAAAATCAAGCTGGTATCTGTTTTATATCCGGTAAATACATATCTTCCAGCATAGTTTGAATTGCCTTCCTGATAAATCTGCTTCTTTAGCTCTTCCAGATTCTGAACAATGCTGGTTCTATCAGCAGCAGTCAGAGTATCGGTTGTACCCTGTACACAATACGTATTAACCTGGGTTAAAATATCATTTACATTGGTAAGAGCACTTTCCGTAACATCCATCCAGGACTTTGCATCTGGTATGTTTTTCTCGTAATATTGATTTAGCTCACTTAAGTTTGTCCGTAATTTTAAAGCTCTTACTGCAACAATAGGATCTTCGGAAGGTCGTTGAATTTTTTTACCAGTTGAATATTGTTCATCTAATTTATTTAAATTCAGTTTATTCTTATTGATGTTATTCATCATATTGTTGGTCATCATTCTGTTTGTAATTCTCATGGAAACCTCCTTATGAGATTCTATCTACTATACCGCCATACCATTAATCAGCTTATTATAAATCTCATCCATAATGGAAATTACTTTGGCTGATAAATTATAGGCATTTTGGAAACGTATTAAATTCATAGCTTCTTCATCCATATCTACACCTGAAATTGATAATCTCTGATTAGCAATCATTTTCAGAATATTTTCCTGTCCTTCTGCAAAAGAAGAAGCTTTGTCTTTATCGATGCCGATTTCAGCAACTAAGGTCTGAAGAAAAGATGCAGGCGCACCTTGTTTAAACATTGTTTTATCGGTTTTTAATGCAATAAGCTTGTCCAAGATCACATGGTCTTCAACTCCATTTTCTACATTCTCTGCCGCTGCAATTTTACTTGGATTGTTGAAAACAGCATCTGTTATGGTGAAATTAGCTGCAGTTAGGTAATAATAACTTTTATTATCACTGGCATCAATCACATCATCACCTGTAACCAAATTTGATCCATTAAAGAAATCTAAGCCATCTTCTCCTTCAAGATCTTCTCCACTTTTGTGAATGGTGTTAAATGCACTGGCAAAGGTACGAATAAATTCATTCATTTGCCCCATATAATAAGGGATCCCTTTATAGTTTATACTTGTACCCATTCTGGTATCTTCATTTACAACATCAGCTGCCAAAGTTTCTTCTAATGTAAAAGTATAAGTAAAATTCCCAGCAGCATCTGTTGTATAACTAAAACCAGTATATTTATATTCTCTGTTATCTACTGTAATTATCCCAGTCTCAGGTATATTAAGTTTATGTATTGAATTAATATTAGCATCTGTTAAAGTGATAGTATTAGTGCCCCCTATCCCATTGGCAGTGCCACGAAGATTATCCTGGTTATTTCCATCTCTAACTTCAAACAGAGCTTGTAGAGTTCCCCCCAAATTAATACTATTGGTGTTAAAGGTTTGGCCATTACTCCATGTAATATCATAAAGTCCTTCTACATCATTTTGATTCAGTTTTTCTGTTCTTGGTACTGTAACAAGGGTATTGTAATTATTGGTATCTACCAAAGTCTGACCGTCTATTTTAACAGTATAACTTGTAACTCCAATTTCGTCTCCGACTTTTTTCTCTGTTACGGATATATTTACATTTTCAGAAAGTTCATCTACCAGTAATGCTCTCTGGTCTCTTAAATCATTGGCTGTTCCACCGTTAACTTCCAAAGTATTTATTTGCTTGGTTAGCGTAGCTATCTGTTTTCCCAGGGAATTAATCTGATCAACTTTGTTCTTAACTTCAAAATTACATTCTTCCTGAATTGCTTTCATACTGTTTGATAGAAAATTAAAATATTCCGTAAGACTCTTACCATAATTAACTACCTGTTGACGCACTGTAAGACTTGATGGATCCTTTGTTAATTCCTGTAAACTGTCGTATAAAGAATTAAAAGAAGTAGTAAATCCTTCCAGGTTAATTTCATTGAAATAATTCTCTATCTGAGTCATATAGTGGTCTTTCGCTGCATATTCTCCCTGAAGGGTGTTATTACTCCAGTATTTCAAATCATAATATTCATTTCTCACCTGTGTTACTCCTGTTACAACAACACCGGTGCCTGCCATACCATAGGTACTATTAACTCTTAGGGGCACCCCAGCTTCCTGATTCAATACCTGTCTGGTATACCCTTCTGTTTCTGTATTGGTTATGTTATGGGAGGTAGTATTTAAAGCACCCTGGTAGGTATATAATCCGCTGGTTCCAATATTTAATCCAAAAAATGTTGATGGCACTCTATTCACCTCAGTTTCTTTTGTCCATTATTAATCTTGTGTACATAATTATACTGCCATTGAAATAATTTATAAAATCATTAATTACAAACTAGTAACTATATGTTCTAACATACTATCAATCACCGTAATGTATCTGGCAGAGGCATTATATGCATGTTGGAACTTTATTAAATTCGCCAGCTCCTCATCGGAAGATACTCCAAGTACCTGCTGCCTTTGATTGTCTATACTATTTACCATGGATTCCTGATTTGTACTTATTGTGTTAAGCTGATCCCCACGATTTGCCAGTTCTGCTATGAAAGCTGTATAGTATCCGGCAAAATTATTACTGGTTAATGTATTGGGAGATAAAGTGGCAAATGGCTCCTGCCATGCAGATAGCAATGCTTCTGCTGTTTCTATATCATAGTCTCCTGATAATGTATTGGAACTTAATGGGATTAAAGAATAATTATTCATAATATCTGGATTGACTTCAATCTCTCCTACGGTAAACAAAGAATAATTATCTGCCTTATTTTCTTCATTATAAACTCTTACATTGGTAAGTGTAGTTATGGTTGAGTCTGGGTTGGTAATCACAATGGACTGCAGAATATTGGAGTCATTGTAACGATCCATGGACTTACGGTTAAATAAAGCTTCTCCCATTGTATGATTGGAATCCATACCTACTGGTGCATTCTCTGAATCCAGTATGGTAATTGTCTTGGGGCTTGCAAGGGTGGTTGTACTTCCATCTGCATTGGTTATAACCGTTCCAGCTGGAAGTGTTATTTCTTTATTGGGACTTAAAATATCATTAATGGTTGTAACAATCCCGTGAATTAACTGATCAAATTGAGACTGGACCGTCATTAAAACTGAAGTTTCTACCTGATTGTTATATTCAAATACAGCATCATTGTAATCTTCGTCTGTATCATAATTATCCCGTATTGGTATATCCGTATATTTACCTACATTAGTACCCCTTACAACTAAAAGTCCTTTCAGAGAACCAATATCCATATCCCGGTAGTTGGCAGTTGATCTGTCAAGATTAAATACATCTGTATTCCCATGGCTAATCCATACTGGTTTTAACATGTCTGAAGTTTCACTTATAGGTACCGTACCCATTTTATAAACCATGTCTTCTGTAACTAAAGGTACCCCTTCTGCAGTTACTGTTACTATTCCATCTGCAGTCTCTTTATATGTAATGTTAACTAACTGTCCAAGTTCATCTAGTAATTTATTTCTGGAATCCCTTAAATCATTGGCATTTTCCATGCCATTACTTTCATACTGCCTTATTTTTAAATTCAATTCTTTAATTTTTTCTGCAATGGAATTAATTTCATTTACTTCATTTTTAATCTGGGTATTTAAGTTTACCTGATATTCCTTTAGCTGGGTGGAAATGTTCTCAGCTCTCTCTATAAAGTTAACTGCATTCTGAATTACAGAAGCCCTGGTAACGATACTATCTGGTTCTTTTGCTAATTCCTGTAGGGATACCCATAAATCTTCCATGGAATCTTGAAATGCAACACCTTCTAATTCTCCAAACATGCTCTCAATTTCTTCCACTGCTTCATACTGGACTTGATAAAATCCTTGTCTGCCTAACTCTTTTCGATAGGCTTTATCAAGAAAAACATCTCTAATCTGTCTCACCGTTGCAATATCTGTTCCAAGCCCTGATTGTAAAGTTGAAATATGGGTAACACCCCAGTTTAGATAATTACTGTCAACTTGCACAACCTGTTGTCTTACAAAGCCTTTTGTCTCAGTATTTGCAAGGTTATGTGAGGTTGTATTAAGGGAATTCTGACTTGTTGTTAAGCCTGAAACCCCAATAGATAAGCTTGTAAATAAGCTCATAGAATTCACCGCCTTTGCTACTGTTTCGTGTCAAACATTCCTGATTGCATAGCAGATGCATCATACTGGGACGCACCTTTGTTGTAGCCATTATTCCCCGGTAACATCCTTGTACTCTGTATAAAATTCATATTGAACTCTATCATCTCTAGGGATTGCTGTATTAACGAATTGTTATGACGATTTTTCTCCATAAGTTTATGGATTATTTTCTTTAGATTATCATGGACTTCTGAAAGTTGCGTCTGTTCTTTTGGTTGCTTCTCCAGAAGTTCAATCATTGTCTGTATATGAAGAGTCTTAGGATCACGGTTTATTACTGTTCCTATATTGACCAGTATCTCTTCTCTTTTACGTTCCAGGAAATTAATTTTATCTACTACGTTTTGCTCCTGGTCGGTAATCTGCTGCAATGCCTGTAAGTCATTACGAACGATTACATTGGTTTTCTCTTCTTCGATTGGCAGAAGCTCCTGATATACCTTATACTCCTGCACTAAAGTTGTAATTAATTCTTCTACTAAACTGGCCAATTTCAACCCTCTTTTCTCATCAGCATAAGAATATATTATTAAATTAACTTATCATAATAGCTGCTTAAAATTTTGTCTGCTACTTCTTCCATGGTTACATTATAGGTCCCAGATTCCATACGTTTCTTAATTTCGTTCACTTTGTCCATTCTAACATCTGGAGTACCTGCAATTGCCTGTTTTGCTACCTGATATTCTTTACCGATTCTTGATATCTCTACCTGATCAGATGCCTCTAATCCATTGACTTTAACAGCTTTTTTGGCATTGCTGCTTTGATATAACTGTGCCACTTTGTTGTATGCATCTATACGCATATCTTTCACCACCTATTGAAATATTTTAAGTCAAATCTGCTCTGTTTCTTTTTTATCTTCTGCAATCCTTTGACATTAAATCATCTTATAGATTATTTATCGGTCATTTTACTTTTATCATTATAGCCTTGGGGATAATTTTTCATTTTTCTTTTTCGACGAAATTCGAATTTCGTATATAATTGAATAATATTCATGGTTTTATTCATAATAACTGCTGAAATCTTACAAATGGTCTTATAAAGAAATAGCAAAATAACGTTAACTTTGGTAACAAATATAATTGACAACTTAATCATTATGTTATATAGTGATTTCTATAAAATGTATAAATGAATAATTATACGAAAACCAATGAAGGTTCAGTAAACCTTCATTATTTTTTAACTGTTATCGTCAGATTTTCCATTGTTTATTACAATATAGATACCCTGATTGGATTGACAGTTCTGTATAAATACTATCAATTCATTTAAAAAACGAAAGGAGAAATAGAATGAAGAAACCATTCGTAACCCATGATCAATTAAAAGAAATAATAAAAAAATATCCGACCCCTTTCCATTTATATGATGAAAAAGGAATTCGTGAAAATGCAAGAAGATTAAAAGCGGCATTTGCATGGAATAAAGGATTTAAAGAATATTTTGCCGTTAAAGCAACTCCCAATCCATATATCCTTAAAGTGTTAAAAGAGGAAGGCTGTGGCGCCGACTGTTCTTCTTTGACAGAATTAATGATGTCAGAAGCAGTTGGTATTACCGAAAGTGATATTATGTTTTCTTCCAATGCAACTCCTCCAGAAGAATTCATAAAAGCTGCTGAATTAAAGGCTACTATTAATTTAGACGATTTTACTCATATTGATTTTCTTAATAAGATAGTTGGAATTCCGGAAACTATCTCTTGTAGATATAATCCTGGCGGAGTGTTCTCCTTAGGTACTGATATTATGGACAATCCAGGAGAAGCAAAGTATGGTTTTACCAAAGAGCAGATGATTGAAGGTTACAAAAAACTAATGGGTATGGGAGCTAAGTATTTTGGTATCCACTCTTTCCTTGCAAGTAATACTGTAACCAATGAGTATTATCCATCACTGGCTAAAATCCTTTTTGAGTTGGCGGTTGAATTAAAAGAAAAGACTGGTGCTACCATTAAGTTTATTAATTTATCCGGTGGTGTAGGCATTCCATACAGACCGGAACAGCCTGCCAATGATATTATGGAAATCGGCGAAGGTGTTAGGAAGGCTTTTGAAGAAACACTGGTTCCTGCCGGAATGGGTGATGTTTCAATTTTTACCGAGCTTGGTCGTTATATGTTAGCTCCCTATGGTCATCTTGTAGCTACTGCAATTCACGAGAAACATATTTATAAAGAATATATAGGACTAGATGCTTCTGCTGTTAATCTAATGAGACCTGCAATGTATGGAGCATATCATCATATCACTGTTATGGGAAAAGAAAATGAACCATGTGACCACAAATATGATATAACTGGTTCTTTATGCGAAAATAATGATAAATTTGCCATTGACAGGATGCTGCCTGAAATTGATTTAGGTGATTTAATTGTGATTCATGACACTGGTGCTCATGGTTATTCTATGGGATATAATTATAACGGCAAATTAAGATCTGCAGAAGTTTTACTAAAAGAAAATGGTGAAACCCAGTTAATTCGTCGTGCTGAGACACCAAAAGATTATTTTGCAACCTTTGACTTTTCCGATGTATTAAAAGACATGAAATACTAATACAAATAAAATTACTGCTCTGTATACTTACTTAAGTGCTTACTCCTTCTTGCACCTGGTAATGTATACAGAGCATTAATTATTTTGAACATTCTTCTATAAAACAGGAATCCCTAGTTTTTGTATTCATTAACCTTTTATATTCCCTGTCCCTGTCCTTGTTACCATAAAACTTAAGAACATGGTGGGTCATTGCTTCATACTTGGTCCGATCATCTATAATGTGATTTATCTGGTTGTCAATTTTTATGCTTAAACGAACCACGGATTCAGAGCATAATTTTTCCCCCTTATTTAGCAACTTCATTATTCTTTTTCTATAATAGAGAACCAGTCTCCATCGTACCTCAAGTGCTAAAACTAATTTGTTTTTCCCCATAGGTAACACCCTCTTCTTTTCTTAATTAACGTAAACTAAAACTGGAAAGAGTAGAATAAAGTAAAAAAACCTTCTGACTCCTAATAAATAAGGATATCAAAAGGTCGGTTGCGCTACTTACTCCATTCCACCAAAGCGCCCAATTAAGGTTGGAATTTCATCATTTCCCTGGAAATATGTTTAGTTTTGTAACACAAGTCTAACAAAAATTCCAAGAAAAAGCAACATATTTTTACATAATTTCTACTTATTACCTAAAGTTATCTGTACCATCTCATCACCTACAGAAATCGTTCCGCCTTGCTTAACAACAGCAAATACACCTTCTCTTGGCATAATACAGTCGCCTACTTTTTTATAGATTTCACAATGAGAGTGACATTCCTTCCCAATCTGTGTCATTTCCA
>JAQSYR010000037.1 GCA_029256035.1 Anaerocolumna sp.
TAGGGATACCTCTTCCTTGGAATCCCATACCGGATTAAAAAGAGAAATTAATTCAGCAAGTTCATTTCTACTACCAGTATTATCAGAATAATCCAAAGACTGTACAAATGATTCATCAAATTTCTCAGCTTCTTCATCATTTAAAATTCTTGTGCCAAATTCTTTCCATAGTAATCCAAAAGCTGCATAAGGATTACCATTTTCCCTGACAGCCGCTCCCGCCTGGTGATGATCAAACTTCCCAAGGCCTATATCAAACACGATTCCATCATACTTTTCAGGAACTTCTAAACCACGTTCAATTTGTATCATTGGGTTAAGATAAGTAAGTAAGGCAGCAGAGAATACATCATCTGCGTGAAACTTACCACTATGGGTAAAAGCCTTACTTAAATTATAATTTTTATCATTCATTAAAATATCCTCTTTCTTTATATCTTCATTAGTAAGATTGTTTACTTTCTATTAAGGCATTATACATGATAGAAAGCAAACCTGAAAGTAAGATATTTATTTTATTACAAGTATTAAATTCCCATTCCAAGTTTCTTTGCACCATTATGAATATAAAGGGGGTAATGGGAATTCGACAGTCTCCGGCGGATGCGCACGAGCAAAGCTCGGCGCGTTTATATAATAAACGTCATTCTTGCGAATTACCATTAAAAGATTCGTATTTGTTAGCAATTCCATACTTTTTCATATGTCTCCATAAAGTAGTTTTACTAATGCCTAATTCCTCTGCTGCAAGGGCTCTGTTTCCATTATGCCTTACTAAAACATACATTAACGTCTGTGCTTCTGGATTCTTATAGCTTACTGGCATATTAACAATACTTTTAGTATGAATCGAAGGATACAAATCATTGATTAGGTTCGTTACATAGATTTCATCCAGTGTTCTATGATTGGCAGTAAGTATCAGCCTCTCACAAAAGCTTTCCAATTGAATTATATTACCATTCCATGTATAACCAAGCAAAATTTTCTTTGCGCCGGTTGTTAATACATGGTACCTGGAATACATGTTACAATATTCTTTGATATACGAATCTAAGAAATATTCCAGATCTTCTCCACGTTTTCTCAAGGGTGGAATATCAATAATCAAACCATGTAAAATATAATATAAGTCCTCACGGAATAAACCTTCTGATATCATGGCGCTTAAGTTTTTGGTAGTTGTTGCAATTACTCTGACATCGAGACTCATGGTTTTTTCAACATCATTACGTATTAAAGATTTATATCGAATGGCCTTTACAAGACGGTATTGACAATTCATGCTCATTTTGTCTATTTCATGAATCAGTATTGTTCCATGGTTTGCCATTGCTAATGCTCCCTGCTCTTTTTCAGAAGAAGAAATTGCAGAATCTCCGAAAAATAGATTTGATTGCATTTCATCTGTTATTCCATAACAATTAACAGAAACGAATGGACCATTTTTATAAAGACTGCTATTATGAATGCTCTGCGCAAAAAGATCTTTTTCTGTACCTATCTCTCCACATATTAAAACTGGGTTTCGAGACTGGGCATATACTCTGGCCAAGCCGATGCATTTTTGCATTTCTTTTGAGAAGTGAATAATATCTTTAAAATCACCTTGTGCAATGTATCCAGATAAATATAGTTCGCGAAAAGTTTCCGTTTCTACCTGCTTAATTTTTTTAACTCTATGACAGGATAAAATTGCGCCATCAATTTTATTTTCCACTTTGACAGCAGCAATAATTACTACCAGTGCAATATCATTAATCCTAATAAAGGTAGAATATACATTGTTTCCTTCCGTTAAAACTTCTTCGATATTATTTGGTTCAATATCCTTAATGATTTCTGTAATATGTTTACCAATTACATCATCCGCCCTTTTTTGCAGTATTTCCTGCATAACGTGATTTACAATAAGAATGTTTCCCTCGTTGTTCATCTTAATAATTCCGCTAAATGAATAATCTAATAGAGTTTCTAATTGAGCAATATTTTTCATCTCTGTATCGCTCATATATTTCATTTTTTGTGCAACTTTAAATGCCTCCCGAATGGAATCCTCTGTGGAAGAAAGAAACAAATTAGGATCCTGGAACATATTGCGAAAACCAATAATAGCAATGACAGGGTTCTCTTTTTTTACTAACTTCTTAGCTTTTGTAATAAGAATTCCCGTCTCCTGACCGGTAAGAACAATTTCAACTAGTGGTATTTTAGTATATTGTTTAATGAGGGAAGCCTGATAACCTCTGGCTATAATTATATTAATGCCTGATGCAAGAGCACTTCTAGCTTCACTTACAGCATCCGATGTGTTAATAAATTTAATATCATCGATAATATAATCCTCTTGTTCTAGAATATGATGTGCCTGCTGCAGCATCTCTTCTTTTGGTACAAACAGACAAATTCCTGACATAATGTTCTCCTTTATATAAAAGATATAATTTTTCTAGGGTATAAAATTATTATACTGACTATATTTTTCATACTCAAAAGACACGGGCTTGTTACAATAATCGTAAAAGAATTATTGCTACACCCCATGCCTTTCTATATAAAAAAGGAGTAAATATTTATATTAATCCCCAAATTACTAACCCAATTGGTCTTGTAAAGAAAATAGATAAGTCTCCACCGGATCCTTTTAAAGAATCGATAAAGTATTTTTCTAAATCTCTTCCTAAAATAAAACCAATCAGGAAGGTTGTAACTGGAATGCCTATCTTAGAAAATACATAACCTATGATTCCAAAAATAATTAAGGTTACAACATCAACCATGTTACCATTTCTGGTAGAGAAAGCACCTACTATACATAATAAAATAATTGCAGGATATAATCTTGCTTTTGGTATTTTAATAATATTTGCAAGATATTTTACTGGATAAAACATAATAAAAAACATGAGTAAATTACACAAAAGTAATGCAAATAGAATAGTGTTCCAGGTAACTGGATTTTGTGATATGAATAAAGGTCCAACCTGTATTCCCTGTAAAATAAAGGCACCAATAAGTACTGCCGTTGTACTGTCACCAGGGATACCAAGAGATAGTAATGGTACTAAAGCTCCACCCGTAAGACCATTGTTTGATGATTCGCTGGCTACCAAGCCTTCTATTGCACCGGTACCTAACTTCTCGGGATGTTTTGACCAGGTCTTGCATTGGGAGTATGCCAGAAGTGAGGCTGCACTTCCACCAACGCCAGGAAGAATTCCCATAAAAGTTCCAATGGATGATGACCGAATCATATTAATAATCTGACCTTTAAAATCCTTAAAGCTGAATTTCTTTGTTTGCTTATCTTCTAGCACATTATTATTTATGATGGTTTGCTTCATTCCAAGTTCCGATTCTTCAAGTAATTGAGAAAAAGCAAATAAACCAATTAATACAGGCAATAACTGAAAACCATCTCTTAGGTCCATACTAAATATCTCTGGAACCATTCTTAATTTCTGGTTATCATTAAACACACCAATGAGTGAAATAAAAACACCTAGAAACCCAGAGAATATACCCTTTGTCATATTGCCTTTTGATAATGCTGCAATTACTGTCATTGCAAAAAGTATAATTAAAAACTTTTCAACAGCTCCAAACTTAATGGCCCATCCAGCTAGTATTGGTGTAAATAGGGCTAGTACAATTAAACTAAAAATTCCTCCAAAAAGGGAAGAAGTAATTCCTATTCTTAATGCTCGCACACCTTCTCCCCTTTTTGCCATTGGATGGCCATCAAAACCTGTTGTTACAGAAGATGGGGTGCCAGGTATATTGATTAAAATTGCAGGTACAAGTCCACCACTGATACCGCCTACATATAAACCTAGTAACAGATATAAAGATGTTGTTAAATCATAAGCATAGGTAAGTGGTAAAAATATTGCAACTGCCATGGTAGCTGTCATTCCTGGTAATGCTCCAAATATAATACCGATTACTACCCCAAGGGTTGCTACTGCTAAATGTATAAATCCAAAGTCAATCATTATTTCCACCTGCCCTTTCTTTACGGTAAAGTAATTTCAAAAATATATCCAAATACAAACCAAACTACCATAGTTTCAATAATTGATATTACAATCGATTTCATGATAGATTTTATATCTTTTTTTCCTGTGAATAAAACATTAAACAGGGAAAGAAAGATAATACTGGATAAAATAAAACCTAAGAGATTCATTGAAAAAACATAAAGTAAGAGCAAAATAATTGTGCCATAAAATTTAACTTTATCATAATTATCTTCAAAAAACTTTTTATTTTTAAAATCCATCACTGGTCTATTTTCACGTTTAGCTTTCATTAAAGATTGGATAAATATAACAACTCCTAAAATAATTAAAATACCCAATATTATCTTAGGCATAATTAAATGTGATTGGGAAAATACAATTTTCACTTTAAAAATATCAGACATTATGTGTCCTCCTATGATGTACCATAATCATGCAAATGGTGGAAGCATTAATGTTTCCACCATTTTTGATTGTTCGTAGATTTTACTATAAGCTATGTTTCTATCCCTATATTATTGTTCAGTTAATACGTCTAAAGAAGGTGCAGCTTGAATCAATTCATTTAAGGAATCTCTTTTCTCAATAAGATGAGTTTTTGTTTCAGCTGGTGATAAATAGGATGCTTTATAAGTTAAAGCCGCCATTTCATCAATGAATTTCTGATCTTCACAAATTGCTTTTGCAGCAGCATCAATTTCATCCACTAACTCCTGTGGTGTTTCTTTTGGCAAATAAACTACAAATTCTTTAGAGAAGGAGAATGGTTCCCCATTTAGGGAAATACCTTGGTCTGCATAGGTTGGAATATCAAGTCCATCAACTTCATCTAATAAAGCAATGTATTTCATTTTTAATTGAGCTTCAACACCTTCTTCTGTGTATTGTTTTAAAGAAGTATAATCTGCAAAAATTACATCTGTATTACCATCCCATAACATCTGAGATTTTTCAGCTGTGGAACCACCTACTACAACTCTGATTCTGTCAGCTACATCCTGTCCATAGGTTTCTACTACCCACTGATAATAAGCAATAAAAGCAATATGGGAAACACCACCAGCTTCTACAGCAAGACGAACTTTTTGATCTGGATTTGCTTTTAAGTAGTCTGTCATTTCAACCATTGTATTATAAGGTGCATCTGCAGTTGCAGCAAAGCAAGCTCCAGGATTTAAACCGATACGAGGTCCAACCACCATATTCTCTAACGCATATTTTGCATCAAAAGCACCAAAGGAAATTCCCAAATAAGTCATATCATGAAAGATCATTAAGGTTGATCCATCTGCTTTTGCAGTTGCAATGGCATCAAGTGCTGGACCAGCTCCAACTGCATCTACCTTAAAATTAGAACTTAATTCCTCCTGTAAATACCGGGATGCTAAATCTGCAATTAAATAAGAATCCCCTGTTGTTGATGTAGAACCAATAACTACTCTTACTCTTTGCCCATCAAAGGTTGGTTTCTCATCTTTCTTACTGCATCCAAATAACCCCGTTAATGCTAATACCATAATTAAACTTAATGCAACAATTTTTTTCATACCTTGCTCTCCTTTTTTTATATAATTATTACCTATAGTTAGGTAATTGGTGCTGGATTAAAAATACATAAATCATTATATAATTTATATCGTTCTGCCCATGTTTGCTTTCTTCCGCTTGCTACATCAACAATAAAGTGAAATAGTTCCGTACCAACTTCTTCTATACTAGACTCTCCCGTAGCTATTACTCCTGCATTCACATCAATTAAGTCCTTCCACATATCTTTTAAATCTGTTCTAGAGGAAACTTTAACCACTGGTGCAGCAGCCAAGCCATAAGGAGTACCCCTTCCTGTCATAAAGACTTGTAATGTGATTCCAGAAGCCAACTGCATAGGACCACATACAATATCACTGGCAGGTGTTGCTGCATAGATTAGTCCTTTTTTTGAAGGTTTCTCCCCTGGTGATAGTACCTCAACAATGGGGCTGGTTCCAGATTTTGCAATTGAGCCCATGGCCTTTTCTACTATGTTTGAGAGTCCACCTTTTTTATTACCAGGTGTTGGATTTGCGCTACGGTCAACATTGCCCATTTCCAAATAATTATCATACCATTTCATTTCATTTTCCAGTTTCTTCATTGTTTTTTCATCAAGGCAACGTTCCGCAAGTATATGCACCCCATCTCTTACTTCCGTAACTTCCGAAAACATAACTGTGGCTCCCGCCTGCACTAACATATCAGAAGCATATCCTGCTGATGGATTGGATGTAACTCCAGAAAAGGAATCGCTTCCTCCACACTGCATTCCAATACAAAGTTCTGATAAAGGCAATGTTTCTCTTCTTCGGTCATTTAGCCGTCTTAACTTATGATCAGCCATAGAAACAATAGCGGCTATCATTGCTTCAAATCCCTCTTGTTCCTGAAGAACTATAATATTTTCTGGGGTGATATCTACTTCATTCAGTAGCTTATCTACCGTAAGTTTTTCACAGCCTAAAGCAATTACCATTACCTCTCCACCAAAGTTTGGATTATCAATTAAGTTTTTTAATGCGCGGATAGGTATTACTGCATCTGGTGCGTTAATTGCCACTCCGCAGCCATATGCATGATTGATTGCTACAACATCATCCACATTTTTATAATGTGGCAATAATTCTCTCTTGATTTTTTCCACTGCAACATTTAATACTCCTGTTACACACTGAACTGTAGTACTAATGGCAAGAATATTTCTAGTTCCTCCATAGCCACCCTTTGGGTTGCGATAGCCTTCAAATGTAGTAACTGGTGAGATTGGTAACTTATGCTTTACATTAACACCATACTTCATATTATGAATATCCGGAGGAGTTGGTAATACAAGCATTGTTTCATTTATCCAGTCACCCTTTGAAATATTGTTCAATGCATAGCCTAAAACAACACCATAACGAATAATTTCACCATCTTTTGGTATATCAGTCAGGGCAATCTTATGTCCCTGTGGGATAGGAGAGTTGGCTAAAATTCCATCCACTATTTCTGTACCCTTATCAATGCTAATTACAGTTGTAGCTACATTATCCACTTCTTTGATTTTTATATACTTCGGCGTATTCATTCTATAAGTCCCATTTCTTTTAATACTTGCTTTAATTTATCTTTTTCTCCAGGAAGTAGCTCAGCGATAGGATCCAGACACTTTCCAACTTCAAATCCTCTTAACACTAAGCCTTCTTTAATAACTTGTGGAAATGTACCCATATTAGTTGCAATTCGAAGGGGAGCCAGCTTAAACTGAGCTTCTAGAGCACCATCTAAGTCACCAGCCATAAACTTATTATAGATGTCTGCAGCTATTCTTGGGGCAACATTTGCAGTAGATGCAATTGCACCGGTTGCTCCATGACATAAGCCTGCATAGATTAAAGTATCACGACCAAGCAGTACACTAAAATTATCGTTCCCTCTTGTTAGGCGAAGATATTCTTCTGTGTTTGTAAAATCTCCTGTGCTATCTTTAACGCCAACAATATTATCAATTTCTGCTAGTTTTGCTATAGTAGATGGTTCAACAGTTACATTGGTTTTTGGTTTATTATTATAAATAATAACTGGCAGGCTGGTATTTGCTGCTATCGTTTTAAAGTATTCGTAAATTTCCGCCTGAGTCTGGGATATAAACATGGGAGTAAGTACTGATACAGCATCTACACCAGCTTCTTCTGCTATATGAACTAACTCAATCACACCTCTGGTTGTTATGTGATTGGCACCAGCATATACCGGCACTCTTCCTGCAGTTTCTTCCACTGAAACTTTAAGTATATATTTTGCCTCCTCATTGGTAAATGCATAGAACTCACCGGTAGTACCTAGGGGAAACAAACCATGAACTCCCTCTTCAATAAGATAATTAATCATCTTTCGAAATACCGGCTCATTAAATTTACCTTCTGCTGTAAAAGGCGTTATGATTGGAGGAATCACTCCATATGGCTTAAATTTCATTTTTCTCCATTCTCCTCTTATCGAGAGGCTTCTTCCATATTATCTAACCATACAAGGTCTTTTAGGGTCAAATTTCCAGTCCTTTATTAAATACTGCATACCGATAGCATCATTTCTTGCGCCCAAACAATGTTCCTTATATAATTCATGAGCTTTCAAGATTTGTTCCATATCTACTTCAATCCCCAGACCTGGTTTCTCTGAAACCTTAATACATCCGTCTACTATCTGCATTGGTTCTTTGGTTAATCTTTCAATACCTTCTTGCCATATCCAATGAGTATCTATTGCATTTAACTCACCAGGTACTGCAGCTGCAGTATGAACGACCATAGCTAAAGATATATCAAAATGATTATTGGAATGACAACCCCAGGTTAATCCAAAGTCATTACATAATTGTCCGACTCTGACAGACCCAGCCATAGTCCAAAAATGTGGATCTGCAAGTGGTATATCCACAGACTGTAATGTCATAGAATGGGTCATTTCTCTCCAATCTGTAGCAATCATATTGGTTGCTGTAGGAAGTCCCGTTGCTCTTCTGAATTCAGCAAGAATTTCACGTCCGGAATAAACACCTTCTGCACCACATGGATCCTCACAGTAAGTTAAAATTCCATGCATATTTTTGCATAATTCAATTGCATCCTTTAACAACCAGCCACCATTTGGATCAAGAGTAATTCTTGCTTCTGGAAATGCTTTTTTTAGAGCTCTCACTGCTTTTATTTCTTCTTTACCTTCAAGAACTCCACCCTTTAACTTAAAATCTGAAAATCCATACTTTTCCTTACTTGCCTTAGCAAGTGCAACGATAGACTCTGGTGTCATTGCCTCATCATGTCGGATTCGGTACCATTCACAGTCTGAATCTGGTTCAATATCATAAGGAAGATCTGTTTTTCTTCTATCACCTATATAAAATAAATAACCAAGCATTCTAACTTCATCCCTTTGCATACCATCACCTAGTAAAGCTGCTGCCGGTACTTTAAGGTATTTTCCCAGAAGATCTAATAAGGGAGCTTCAATAGCAGTAACCACATGTACTCCGGTTCTTAAGTCAAATGTCTGTGCTCCACGTACATCCTCATCTTTCCCTGCTAAAGAATTTTTAACTTTCAGAAGGGTATTTTTATATTCGCCTAAGCTGGTACCGATTACTAAGTCTTTTACATTCTCTAGGGCACTGGTTATCTTTTGGCCTCCCGGAACTTCACCTACTCCTGTAGCACCTGTACTGTCAGTTAATACCACAATATTTCTTGTAAAAAATGGAGCATGGGCGCCGCTTAAATTTAATAGCATGCTATCTTTCCCGGCAACCGGATATACTTCCATCTTTGCAATGATTGGTGTCATTTGCATGTCCTCTCTTTCCTGAATATGTTTCCTATTATCTTTCTAATTGAATATTAGCTAATTTCTCATAATATTTTACGATACTACTGTGATCTTCCTTCTCTAAACCATCTGCTTTTAACACCTGCATAATTTCCATAGCCTGTGCAGTTAATGGAAGAGGTGCACTTACAGAATGACCTGCATTAATAGCATTGGTTAAATCCTTAATGTGCAGTTCTATCCTAAAACCTGGAGCGAATTTTCGATCTAGCATAAGAGGTGCTTTCGCATCTAACACAGTGGAACCAGCAAGACCTCCTCTAATCGCCTGATATACTAGTTCCGGACTTGCTCCAGCTTTCTGTGCAAAAGTCAATGCTTCAGATACAGCAGATATATTGAGTGCTACAATAATCTGATTTGCCAATTTTGCAATATTTCCTGCTCCTAACTCTCCGACATACACTACAGAACCAGCCATGTTTTTTAACACTTCATAATATTTATCAAATAAGTCTTTTTTACCGCCAACCATAACGGATAGTGTACCATCAATTGCTTTTGGTTCTCCACCACTTACCGGTGCATCCAGCATATCAATTCCTTTTTCCGCCAGTTTTGCTCCGATTGCTTTGCTTTCCACTGGATCAATAGAACTCATGTCAATTAATATAGTACCTGGTTTTGCAGTATCTAAAATACCATTTTCACCTAATGCAACACTTCTTACATGTGGTGAATTAGGCAGCATAGTTATTATGACATCACATTCTTTTGCAACTTCTGCACTATTTGCTACGGATTTTGCACCAAGTGAAACTAATTCTTCTACTGCTGACTTATTAAAGTCAGTAACTACCAATTCATGTCCTGCTTTTAACAGATTCTTACTCATGGGTTTTCCCATAATGCCAAGTCCTATAAATCCTAATTTCATTTTGATTCCTCCATTGTTGATTATAATTTTCAATAATTAAACATATTATTTGTTTATTATTTATCTGATTTACCCAATCTGATTATATTAGAATTATATAGTTTGTTTATTTTTTTTACAATTGACATATAATATGATTTTAACATATACATTTTATACAATAAATAAAAAGTTTCATTTATTGCAATATTTATTTCAATTATCCGTTTCATCATTTCATATATTTCATATATATTTCATATTTCAACAAATTAATCCTTTGAAATATATGAAATAATATTTACAATCTTTGTTTCACATAATGAAATATGGGTCTGCTAAAGAATGAATGAATTTACCTATAAAGATGATAATTCATCAATCTAGTAAATTTATGTTTAACAGTGTATATATAAACAGACTTATAACAACCTATAAAGCAAAAAAGAGGTCTTGAGACAGCATCTCAGAACCTCTTACAATTAATATTTATTTTTTTATTTTATATACATCCCAAAGCCAAGAAATCCCACTACGAACTAAAACAATATTTCAGATTTTTTCTTAAGTAACTTACCACCGCTTACAATCATAATAATTCCACCAGTAACACCTGCTACGATAAACAGAATACCCATAATCAAATTACCAGTACCCACAGATTTCATAGTATTATATATTTTTTCACCGCTCATTGTTTCACCAACCTTCCCTTAACAAAAATTAATTCTGTTCAGCTCCATATTGCTCATAGTAACCATCGATTGCTGCCTTTAACGTATCATCAATAATAATATTACCATTATAAGGCTTATTGTATAAATGTTCAACTACTTCCTCCATTGTTACAATAGCGGTAGTTTTTAATCCATAGTTTTCTTCAATTTCTTTTAATGCACTTTTTGTACCCTGTCCTTTTTCCATACGATCCACAGAAACTACCAAACCTAATACGGATACATCACCCTGAGCATTTAAAATCGGCATGGTCTCTCCAATGGATGTTCCGGCAGTAGTTACATCTTCAATAATTACAATATTATCTCCATCATGAATTGGGCTACCTAAGAGAATTCCCGTATCTCCATGGTCTTTCACCTCTTTACGGTTGGAACAATAACGTATTTCTTTGTCATAGAATTCACTGATTGCCATAGAAGCTGCAACACTTAATGGTATCCCCTTGTAAGCTGGTCCAAATAATACATCAAATTCTAAACCAAAAGCTTTATTGATTGCTTTGGCATAATATTCTCCTAACTTTCTAAGTTGAGATCCTGTCCGATAAAAGCCAGCATTAATAAAGAATGGAGTTTTTCTTCCGCTTTTTGTTGTAAAATCTCCAAATTTTAATACTCCACAATCTACCATGAATTCAATAAACTCTTTTTTATATTGTTCCATTTCTCTTTCCTCCACAATTTATAATATACATTTTGTAACTTTTATTTGTTTTCAATTGGTTTATTTCACACAACCGATTAATTCTTGAATATCATTGATGTTATATTTTCTCATGTAATCTTTAATTTCATTTAATATATCCATAGTAGCTGTAGGATT
>JAQSYR010000247.1 GCA_029256035.1 Anaerocolumna sp.
GTTGGAAGTATGAATACACCATTAGCTATGATGATTGCAGGTATCTCCATAGGAAATGCAAATCTACGAAAACTATTTGGGAATTTAAGAATTTATCTGGTTGCTTTTATTAAACTGCTTCTGATACCAATCATACTTGTAGTATTATATACCAGATTTTCTATTACTGACTCGGTAGTAGCAGTGGCAGTTTTAGCTGCAGCCTGTCCAACAGCATCTACAGGAACCTTGTTTTCCCTGCGCTTTGATAAAAATGCTGTATATGCATCAGAGCTATTTGTTGTTACTACTCTTTTATCTGTAGTGTCCATTCCATTTATTATGATGATTCTTGAGAAATTAATGGTAAGATAATAAAAGAAAAGCGAGAGTTTGTCAAAACAGACCCTCGCTTTTCTTATGGGGAATTGATATACAAATTTTAAATCTGTTGTGTTAAATCCTTTAATTCTTTTGACATTGCGGCAAGTTCATGTGTTGATTTAGAAATCTTATCAAGTAAACGAACTTGTTCATTGAATTCTTCAATAACTCCTTCGATATCGTCGTTTACACCAGTAATTGATTCCTTTATACTTTCAAGTTTATCTTTGATTTCTCCAACTGCAGATTCACTAGACTTGGAAAGTACACCGATTTCCTGGGCAACTACACCGAATCCTCTGCCGGCTTCGCCAGCCCTGGTAGCTTCGATACGTGCATTTAATCCTAAAAGATTAGTTTTAGAAACAATTGCTTTTATCATATTGATGATGATATCTGTATTTTCTACTTCTTTTTTGCTTTCATAAGTTTTCTGACCGATGTGTTCGCTTGTTGAAACAACTTGTTGTACACTTTTAGATATATTAGAAACGGCTTCCGTAATCATATTTAACTTATTATCCAATTCTACAGACATCTTCATAACAGTATCTTGTTTTTCAATACTCTTAACAAAAGAAATACACCCTTCTATTTCAGTTCCATCGGCATTAAAAGCTGGGATCGAAATTGTTTTATAAGCAATCCCAAATAGTTCTTTTGGAACCACTTTAATAATTGATTTTTTAGAATGAATACAATCATATGCAGCAGATCCTTTTAATATTTCCTGCCCCGGATTAATTACTAGATTGATATTAGGTGAGTTTAATGCAAATATTGAATTATGTACATTATTAAATATAACACTTACCTGTTCTTCCATAATAGCATTAATAAATGGCAAAAGAGTATGTACGGCATTCATTGTTTGATTCTCAGAAAAATTTGTTATCATTATAACTGCCTCCTTAGTATACTTGTCATCATATTGTAGTAGCTGTATTACACCATTAAAATTACTCCAAATAAGGTCTTATATAAAAAAACGAAAATTCTAGTAATATTTTATCAATTTATGTGCAAAATGTCAATTTGAGTATTTCATATTTTCAAGAATAGTCGTTACATCTTACCTGTTTTGAATAACTGACTTAAATAAATTCGAATAACTGAATTAAAAAAAATAGCCGGAGTTTAACTCCGGCTATTTCTATTCAAAACTATATTCAATTACTATTCAGCTAATTTAACTAATTTAGCATATTTTGCTTTTGCAGTAGCTTCTGCCTTTGCAAATAACTCAGTAGCTCTTTCTGGGTTAGCACGCATAAGTGAACTATAACGTACTTCGCTATTTAAGAACTCTTGGTAATCAGCAGTTGGAGCTTTAGAATCTAACTGGAATGGATTCTTTCCATCTAATTCTAAACGAGGATCGAATCTGAATAAAATAGCTTTCAGCTTCTACAAATGCTTTTACAGTCTGGTTGTAATCAGCACCCTGAGCGATCTGAGCAACATATACATAACCATAGCTCATTGCGATTGCTGCAAGGTCTTTCTTCTTAACTTCTTTACCAGCTGCTGCGAACTGAGCGATAGCACCTGTTGGAGTAGATTTAGAAGACTGTCCGCCTGTATTGGAGTAAACTTCTGTATCGAATACAAGGATGTTAACGTCCTGGCCGCTAGCGATTACGTGGTCTAAACCGCCGAAACCGATATCATAAGCCCAACCGTCACCACCGAAGATCCATTGTGATTTCTTGGATAAGAAATCTTTATTGTCTAAGATGTTTTGTGCATCTTCATTATCAACTTTAGTTGCTTCTAAAGCTGCAACTAATTCTCTGGAAGGTGCTGCATTTAATGTGCTGGAATCCTTAGTTTCTAAGAATTTTTCACAAGCTGCTTTTACATCTGCTTTATCAACTACTGCAGAAAGAGCTTCAACAGAAGAGATTAAACGTCCTCTTAAAGCTTTTTGAGCAAGAGACATACCATATCCAAACTCAGCATTATCTTCGAATAAAGAGTTAGCCCAAGCTGGACCACGTCCATTTTTATCTACTGTGTAAGGAGTAGATGGTGCAGATGCGCCCCAGATAGAAGAACATCCAGTAGCATTGGAGATGTACATTCTGTCACCAAATAACTGTGTAGCAAGTTTAGCATATGGTGTTTCACCACATCCTGCACAAGCGCCGGAGAACTCAAGTAATGGTTTCTTAAACTGGCTTCCTTTTACAGTTGTTTCTTTGAATTTATCAACAACTTCTTGAGGGAATCCAATTTCAACACCATAATCAAATAATTTCTGAGATTCATATTGAGTTTCAATTGGCTGCATTGTAATAGCTTTTTCACCCTTCTTACCAGGACAGATGTTAACACAAGATCCACATCCCTGACAGTCAAGAGTTGAAATTGAAATTGCAAATTTATATCCTGCAACACCTGTTAAATCAATGTTCTTAGATCCTTCAGGAGCGTTAGCTGCCTGAGCTTCTGTCATAGCAACTGGTCTGACCACGTTTTTCATAGGCAGAAGAACCTGCTGGTGCAGTACCATCTACATAATCAACGAATGCAGAAACTGGTAAGTTGTTACCGCTTTGAGCATTTACAGGATTCTGAATGTTATTTACATAATCTACAAGGTCTTTTCTTGCTCCAGTTGCAACAGATGCTAAGCTTTCGCTGCCAGCATTTGCCCATTCAGCAGGAACTTTAACTTCAACAACGCCTTCAACACCACGGTCGATAGCATCATGATTCATTTTAACGATAGCATCACCTTTTTTGCTGTAAGATTTTGTTGCTGCATCTTTCATGTATTTCACAGCTTCATCTACAGGGATGATGTTAGCTAATTTAAAGAAAGCTGCCTGAAGAACTGTATTAATACGTCCGCCAAGACCGATTTCTTTACCGATGGAGATACCATCAATTGTGTAGAACTTAATCTTATGATCAGCTATGTATTTTTTAACCTGGCCAGGAAGATGCTGCTCAATTTCTTCCATTGTCCAACCACAGTTAAGAAGGAAAGTTCCACCATCTTTTAAATCCTGAACCATGTTATATTTTCTAACATAAGAAGGATTATGGCAAGCTACAAAGTTAGCTTTGCTAATTAAGTAAGTTGCTTTAATTGGGTCTTTACCAAAACGTAAGTTGGAGATTGTGATACCACCGGATTTCTTTGAATCATAGTCAAAGTAAGCCTGAGCATACATGTTAGTGTGGTCACCGATAATTTTGATGGAGTTTTTATTCGCACCAACAGTACCATCAGCACCAAGTCCCCAGAATTTACAGTTAATTGTGCTTTCTGGAGTTGTATTAGGATTTTCTTTGATTTCAAGAGAAAGGTTAGTAACGTCATCCACAATACCAATTGTGAACTGTTTCTTTTCTTTATTATTATATACTGCAATAATCTGTGCAGGAGTAGTATCTTTAGAACTTAAACCATAACGTCCAGTGAATACAGGAGTGTTATGGAACTGAGTATCTTTTAATGCTGCTACAACATCTAAGTATAATGGCTCACCAAGTGCGCCTGGCTCTTTGGTTCTGTCTAATACACTGATTTGTTTTACAGTAGCAGGAATAGCTTCGATTAAATGTTTCGCGCTGAAAGGTCTGTATAATCTAACCTTAATAACACCAACTTTAGCACCGGAAGCTAATAAGTAATCAATTGTTTCATCTATTGTATCACATACAGAGCCCATAGCGATGATTACATGTTCTGCGTCTGGAGCACCATAGTAATTGAATAATTTATAGTCAGTACCAATTTTAGCATTTACGGTATTCATGTATTCTTCAACGATACCAGGAATTGCTAAATAATAAGGGTTACATGCTTCTCTAGCCTGGAAGAAGATATCAGGATTTTGAGCAGTACCACGAGTAACTGGGTGTTCTGGGTTTAATGCATGTTTACGGAATGCTTTTACTGCATCCATGTCAACCATTTCTTTTAAATCTTCATAATCCCAAGTTTCAATTTTCTGAATTTCGTGGGAAGTTCTGAAACCATCAAAGAAATGAAGGAAAGGAACACGTCCTTTAATTGTAGATAAATGTGCAACAGCACCTAAATCCATAACTTCTTGTACATTACTTGAACATAACATTGCAAAACCTGTTTGACGGCAAGCATAAACATCGGAATGATCACCGAAAATAGATAATGCGTGACTTGCTAATGCACGTGCAGATACATCGATTACGCAAGGAAGTAATTCGCCGTACTTCGTGACCAAAGATATTTTTTCTTCCCTGGGCAGCCCAAGCGTCTGTAACTTCAGCCATAACTGAAGATGGTGTTATAGGATAGATTGCTGCAACGTCAGTAAATGCGTAAGACACATGAGCAGCTGCATTATTTCCATCCATAGTTTTCATTTTTCTAGCCATGATATAATATCCTCCTTAAAAATTAATAACTAAAGCACGAATAGACAACAAAAGAAAGAGTCACTATCTTGTGCCCCAATTAAAATAAATATTTAATTACTAAATATCTATACAAAAGAGTACCACTATTCGACAGATGTGTAAAGAGTTTCTTTGAAAAGTTAATAAAATTTTTAAATTAAATTAGAAGATTAAGTACGAATGATTAAAAATGGATAAAAAGAATACTTTTTATAAGGAATAAATTTGAGTAGAGGAAGATATTATATAGAATAGCCACAAGACACAGTTATAAAATTACGGAAATAGTCCTTATTTGCATGATTCTTATACAGGAAATATAAAACTATAATTGTTGACAAGAAACAAGTGATACGATATAATACTTTGAATGTATGGAAATATCGTAATATTGATTGAAAACGGAGGAAGGGTGTTTATAATATGGCAGACAAAAAAAACATATTGACCTATGAGGGATTAAGACTTTTAGAAGAAGAACTCCAAGACTTAAAAGTAAATAGAAGAAAAGCTGTTGCTGAAAAAATAAAGGAAGCAAGAGAACAAGGAGATCTATCAGAAAACGCGGAATATGATGCAGCAAAAGATGAACAAAGAGATATAGAAGCCAGAATAGAAGAGCTAGACAGAATTCTTAAGAACGCTGAAGTTGTAGTAGAAGATGAAGTTGATGTGGATGTTATTAACATCGGATGCAAAGTTAGAATATTAGACTTAGAATATAATGACGAGATGATATATAAAATTGTAGGTTCAACAGAAGCCAACAGCTTAAAAGGAAAGATTTCCAATGAATCTCCTGTTGGTCAGGCACTTCTTGGTGCAAGAGTTGGGGATGTAGTTAACGTTGAAACACATTCCGGAGTAATACAATATAAAATACTGGAAATTCAAAAGTCCAATTAATATTAATATGTATAAAATACGTATGGGGTAAATTATCAAAGGACAGAAAGGAAGAGTATTGTGGCTGAAGAAAATATACAACAGGAAGAGCAGGATTTAAATGAGCTCTTAAAGGTAAAGAGAGGGAAACTTTCCGAACTAAAGGAAAATGGAAAAGATCCGTTTCAAATAATGAAATTTAATGTAACCCATCATTCCGCTGACATAATTAAGGATTTTGATGAATTAGAAGGGAAGCAGGTTTCTATTGCCGGACGTATTATGTCTAAAAGGGTAATGGGTAAGGCTTCCTTCTGTAATCTTCAAGATATTAAAGGCAGAGTCCAAAGTTATGTAAGAAAAGATGCTGTTGGTGAAGAAGTTTATGCTGATTTTAAAAAGTATGATATCGGTGATATTGTTGGTGTAACCGGTGAAATATTTAAAACTCATACAGGAGAAGTATCTGTAAAAGCAACAGAAGTAACTTTATTATCCAAAAGTCTTCAAATTCTTCCTGAAAAGTTTCATGGACTTAAAGATACGGATACCCGCTATAGACAACGTTATATAGACTTAATTGTAAATCCTGAAGTAAAAGAAACGTTTATTAAGCGTTCCCTAATTATACGAGAGATTCGTAAATACCTTGATGGTAAAGATTTTATTGAAGTTGAAACCCCTGTTTTAGTACCTAACGCAGGAGGAGCAGCAGCAAAACCTTTCAATACCCACCATAATGCCCTGGATGAGGACATCCATTTAAGAATATCCTTAGAACTCTATCTTAAGAGATTGGAAGAATTATTCAGAGCCGTTGCAAGTAATGTTCTTGGAACAACCACCATATCTTATGAAGGTGTAGAAATAGATTTGTCAAAACCTTTTGAAAGACTGACTATGATGGAAGCAGTGAAAAAATATGCGAATATTGATTTTACCACTGTAACATCAGAGGCAGAAGCAAAATGAAGAACGCCATAAAAAAGGTGATATTATTAACCTATTCTTTGAAGAATATGTAGAAGAAAAGTTAGTACAACCTACCTTTATTATGGATCACCCAGTGGAAATTTCACCACTTGCAAAAAGAAAACCATCTGATCCAAACTTTACGGAGCGTTTTGAATTGTTTATTACTAAGAGGGAGATGGCAAATGCATTCTCAGAATTAAACGATCCAATCGATCAAAGAGGACGCTTTGAGGCGCAGGAAGCATTACGAGCTGCCGGAGATGAAGAAGCCAATTCCTTAGATGAAGACTTCCTAACTGCACTTGAATATGGAATGCCACCTACAGGCGGTATCGGAATTGGTATTGACCGTTTTGTCATGTTGTTAACGGATTCAGCTGCAATCAGGGACGTGCTTTTGTTTCCGACGATGAAAAGCATCGACAAGTAAGGTATTGCGAATAATTGCAGCGAAAACGTAGAATCCGCAAGGGTTTAACGGGTCAAAGCAGATATACCATAATTGTCCGTTGCGATACGCATTGATGTGCAACAATTTGTATTCAAAATTGAGCTAGATCTTCGCAATATGCAAAAATTACCCAATATTATGAATGAAGTTAATAAATAATTGGATCAAGGAACAACTTGTGAAGAGACCGTCGAAGACATTCGTGTCTAGTAGAAATACTAGACCGGATGTCTTTTTGCATTTAAGAAATTAGAAAAGTCTCTTTTCCACTAAATCAAAATTTGCGAAAGGAGAAAAGTGATGCAGAAGCAACAAATAATTATTCCAGAATTGGAAAAG
>JAQSYR010000248.1 GCA_029256035.1 Anaerocolumna sp.
CTGAACAATCTTGTGCAATGGGTACATATTGTAGAAGATGAAAATGTAAGTAAATTTCTTCATGGTAATGAACTGGTTTTTACAGCAGGAATACTTAATAACCATCCAGAATGGCTACTTGAATTTGCCCAGAAACTTCATGAGGTTGGAACAAGTGCATTTGTTGTTAATATTGGACCATATACAAAAACAGTTCCAGATGAAGTAATACATTATTGCAATGAAGTTGATATGCCACTTTATACCATACCATGGGAAACTTTGATGGTTGAGATGACAAGAGATTTTTGCCATAAAATCATGCAAAACGAGCAAAAAGAAATTAGTATGGCAACTACAATTAAGAATATTATTTTTCGAATGGGAGATTTTGAAACCCAGATTTCCTATATGGAACGCTACGGATATTCCAGAGACAGTGATTTTTGCTTTGTTGTAATGACCCTTGATAGTAATGAAGAAGAGAATTTTATTTCCTATATGCAGGAAATGAAGCTGTATGCAGAAAAAGCTGCCAGAAGTATACATGAATTGTATATTTCATTTACATATACAGAAAGCCTGGTTTTGGTATTAACGGATAATAGTAAATACGATGTTGAAAATTTTGTTAGAAGATTTATGGAATATACCAGAAAGGGAAAGATTACATGGGAAGCCCATATTGGAATAAGTCCATGCAAAACCGGCATAAGCAAGCAGGACGAAAATTTTGAAAAGGCGCTTTTTGCAATGAAGATGGCAAGAAGAATGAAAGAAAGGGTAGTCTATTATGATGAACTTGGTATCTACAAAATTCTGTTAGCTGTAAAAGACAAGAATATATTAAAAGAATATTATGATGAAATCTTAGGAAAGCTAGAAACTTACGATAAAGAAAAGCAGTCGGAATTATTAGACTTTTTGCGATTTTACCTTGAAAATAACGGAAGTCAGCAAATTATGTCTGAAAAACAATATATCCATAGAAATACAGTAACCAACAAATTAAGAAAGATAGAAAAAATTACAGGTTTAAATCCCTTAGATCTTGAAGCTAAAGTGAAATTTTCTATGGGTTTTTATATTAAAGATATTTTATAATGTGCAAGTGCACATAAAAAACTGGTCATTTAGCGATTGTAAAAGAAAAGTATTTTCATTATAATTCATCCATACTTAATAAATGTGAAACGCAATGGGGCTTGTTCTAAAACAGGCCCTTTTGTCGTTTTTAAGAAAGAGGGCAGGAAAATGACTGGTGAAGAGATAAAAAGTACATTAAAAACTTATAATTTGCAATCATGGAGCAAACAAAAAAATATTAATCCAATTTCCATTAAAAAGGCAGAAGGAATTTACCTATGGGATTATGATGATAATAGATATACCGATATGTCCTCCCAATTAGTAAATCTAAATGTTGGATTTGGTAACAAAGAAATAAACAATGCAATTAAAGAACAGGTGGATCAGTTTTGTTTCGTAGCACCATCCTATGGCGCAGAGTCCAGAGCCAAACTTGCTAAAAAAATTATAGAATTAATGCCAGATACTATGGGAAAAGTATTCTTTACCAATGCAGGTGCAGAATCAAATGAAAATGCAGTTAAAATAGCAAGATTATTTACCGGCAAATCAAAAATATTTAGCCGTTATCGAAGCTATCATGGTTCTTCTTTTGGAGCAGGTAATTTAACCGGTGAACCAAGAAGATACACCTTAGAACCTGGTATTCCCGGATTCGTAAAGTTCTTTGATCCTTATGTATATAGAGAAGCTATTGATTTTCCTTCGGAAGAGGATGCAACCAAATATTATTTGCACAAACTAAGAGAGCAGATTCAATACGAAGGACCAGACAGTGTGGCTGCTATTGTTCTTGAAACAATAACTGGATCAAACGGTGTTATCATTCCTCCAAAAGGATATTTGCCTGGAGTGCGAGCTTTGTGCGATGAATATAACATTCTAATGATTTGTGATGAAGTTATGACAGGCTGGGGAAGAACTGGTAAAATGTTTGGCTTTGAAAATTTTGATGTAAAACCAGATATTGTTACATTTGCAAAAGGAGTAACTTGTGGTTATGTTCCACTTGGTGGCAATCTAATATATTAGATAATGTAAATAAGGTTGGCAAGGTTCTTGGTGAAAAACTAGAAGAGATGAAAGTAAATCATGCCTGTGTAGGTGATGTAAGATATATAGGTTTATTCTCAGCAATTGAACTGGTAAAGGATAAGAAGACAAAAGAACCATTGGTTCCTTACGGAAAAGATACAGAAGGTATTATGGGTAAAATTCTTGGTAAATTAAAGGAACGTAATTTTATGACCTATACCCATGAAAATATGATTATCGTTGCACCACCTCTTATTATTACAAAAGAACAACTAGAAGAAGAATTAGTGAAGTTAGATGAAGTATTAAGTATTGTTGATAAAGAATTTATTTCATAAGGAGTAAAAAGATGGCATATGAGTTTCGACTACCAAAGAGGTCCATCCTTGGTGCTGGTGCAATCAAATTAAGTGAAAACTTAATGAAAACTTACGGCAAAAAAGCATTTATTGTTTGTGGTAAGGTTACAACAAAAATGGGTATCGTAAAAATTCTGACGGATTCACTGACTGACTTTGGAATAGACTATAAGATATTTAATGAACCGGATCAGAAGCCACCAAATTTACTATTATAACTGACTCAGTACGTGATGTTAAGATGCTATTAAAGGGAGAAGCTTTATTACCGGACTTAGCTATTGTGGATTCAAAGTTATCCTTATCCACACCGAAAAATATAACAGCAGCTACGGGAATGGATGCATTAACCCACGCAGTGGAAGCTTATACTTCAAAAAAAGGGAATACATTAACAGATATATTTGCATTATCTGCAATAAAACGTATCTTTCAATATCTACCTGTGGTTTATGAAAATGGAATGGATGAAAAGGCAAGAGAGGAAATGGCTGTAGCAGCCTATGAAGCTGGAATTTGCATTAATAATGCATCTGTTACGTTGGTACATGGCATGAGCCGTCCTATTGGTGCAATCTTTCATGTACCTCATGGAATCTCTAATGCAATGCTAATCA
>JAQSYR010000249.1 GCA_029256035.1 Anaerocolumna sp.
GCAAAGAATGCGGAGGTAAGTGAACTCTGGCTGACCCATTACAGTCCTTCCTTAGTAAGACCGGAAGATTACCTAAATGATACAAGAGCCATTTTTAACAATACAAAAGCGGGGAAAGATGGCAAAAGTGTAACCTTACAATTTGATCCTAAGGAATAAATGAATTAGAGAAGTTTTAATGTAGTAAGAAGAACACTTTATAGGTGAGGAGGCAGAAATATGAGTAAACCAAATAAAAAAACTGCTCATACAATTGGCTTTATGATTGTATTCTCGGTAGTAGTAATTGCTGTATATTATTATATAAGTACAAGAACTACTCCTATATTTCCAAAATCTATTACAGACATGACAGAAGTAGAAGCTTTGGTAACGAAAGATTTAGAAGCAGATTATCCTGCTACTCCCCGAGAAGTATTAAAACTTTATAATCGTATTATGAAAAATTTTTATAATTCCAAATTAAAAGAAGATGAAATTAGTCAATTAGCTCAGCAAATGTTTTATTTGTTCGACGAAGAACTAAAGCAAAGCAATACTTATGAAGAGTATTTGCTAGACTTAAAAGTTGAGATTACCGATTATAAAAATGATGGTAAAACCATAATGAATGATACGGTTGAGTCAAGTGAAGAAGTATTCTATTGGGAAGACCAAGGTGCAGAATATGCCTCCCTATCCTCTTCTTACACAATGAAAGAGGGCGGGGATTATACCAAAGTGATGGAAGATTTCATGTTGCGTAAGGACAAGGAAGGCAATTGGAAGATTCTTGGCTGGAAGTTATCGGATAATTCTGAAGTTAATACTACAGTCAATATTACAGAGTAATAGGAAATAAACGGGCAAATCGACAATTAAATGTTGGATTTGCCTTCTTTTAGGAGGAATGTTATGAAGAGCGATAAGGATATTACCATACTGGCCATAGAAACTTCCTGTGATGAAACTGCCGCTGCGGTAGTAAGAAATGGAAGAACTGTATTATCAAATGTAATTTCATCTCAGATTGCGCTTCACACCTTATACGGTGGAGTTGTACCTGAGATAGCATCAAGAAAACATATTGAAAAAATTAACATAGTAATTAAAGAAGCTTTGGATAGTGCTGGTGTAACCTTGCCGGAGATTGATGCAATTGGAGTTACCTATGGGCCTGGCCTGGTAGGCGCCCTTTTAGTAGGGGTAGCTGAAGCAAAAGCAATCAGTTACGCTTCCAATATCCCTTTAATTGGAGTGCATCATATAGAAGGACATGTATCTGCTAATTATATAGAACATAAGGAGTTAGAGCCTCCATTTCTTTGTCTTATCGTATCTGGTGGCCATACACACTTGGTAATAGTAAAAGAATATGGTGAATATGAAATTATTGGACGAACCCGAGATGACGCTGCAGGTGAAGCATTTGATAAAGTTGCCAGGGCAATAGGATTAGGTTATCCGGGAGGCCCTAAAGTTGATAAATTGGCAAAAGAAGGAAATAAAAACGCAATTGTATTTCCTCGTGCGCATATTGCTGATGCACCCTATGATTTTAGCTTTAGTGGGCTAAAATCAGCGGTGTTAAATTATTTAAATACATGTGAAATGAAACAAGAAAAGATTAATCGTGCAGATGTGGCTGCATCATTCCAGGAAGCAGTGGTTGATGCTTTAGTAACAAAAGCAATTACCGCAGCTAAAGATTATAAACTTAATAAAATTGCACTTGCAGGGGGCGTGGCTTCTAACTCTGCACTACGAGAAGCTATGAATCGTGGGTGCGAATTAAATGGGATAAAGTTATATTATCCATCTCCAATCCTTTGTACAGATAATGGTGCCATGATTGGGGCAGCCGCCTATTATGAGTATTTAAAAGGCACCAGACATGGACTGGATTTAAATGCGGTACCCAACTTAAGAATAGGGGAAAGGTAATTTGTGAGGGTTGTTATAAAACAGAAAATATGAAACAGAAAATATAAAACAGAAAACATGAAACAGATAATATGAAACAGATAATATGAAGCAGTTAATATGGAACAGTTAATAAGGAACGGTTAATATGGAACAGTTGAAATGGAAAGCATTTGAGGACAGCAGAATAGATAATATTATTCTGGTTGTTGGAAATAATGATATAGAGTATTGTCGTAAGGAAATTGCCCAGAAATTCAAATTAGAAAAAGTAAAAGCCATTGTTGAAGGTGGAAAGGAACGTTATCATTCCGCCTTTCAAGGAATAAAACAGGCAGATGGAGCAGAGTATGTTCTAATACATGATGGAGCAAGACCATTTATTACAGCAGAAATAATCAATAGAACTATAGAAGAAGTAATAACTCATAAGGCTTGTATTGTTGGCGTGCCTACAAAAGATACTATTAAGATGGTAGACGATAAAGGTTTTGTATACGAAACCCCGGACCGTAATAAACTATGGTCGATACAAACGCCACAAGCATTTTCCTATGAATTGATTTTAGAGGCATATAATAAATTGCTTTCCTTGCCTGCTGTAAATCTGCAAAATATTACAGATGATGCAATGGTAGTAGAACAAATGCTGCATCAGCCTGTAAAATTAGTCATGGGTAGTTACCGCAATATTAAAATTACTACAGTGGAAGATTTAATCATTGGCAATAGTTTTTTAGAAGAATAGAATAGTGTCAAAAAGGATACGTGGTAATATCTTCAATATATGACAAAGATAGACATTTTTATGGGATATTAGCAGAGAACTAAAATGTTGTAAATCCAGAAAGACAGCATATCTAGACTGCATTTGGGATGAATATATTATAGTAGAAAAAAGTTGTACAAAAAACTAAAAAAAGTTTCTCAAAGTGCTTGACAGATAAGCTGTGGTTTGCTATACTGTTCAAGCAACGTTTGGAGAGGTGTCCGAGTGGTTTAAGGAGCCGGTCTTGAAAACCGGTGACTCCGAAAGGGGCCGTGGGTTCGAATCCCACCTTCTCCGTTAACAATATGCACCATTCACTGGTGCAATTTTATTGTTAAAATATAATATTTTATCAGCCTATATGGAGAAGTACCCAAGCGGCTGAAGGGGCTCCCCTGGAAAGGGAGTAGGTCGTTAATAGCGGCGCGAGGGTTCAAATCCCTCCTTCTCCGTAAAACTTTTTTGAGTAAAAAGCACTTTAAAAATAAAACAAAAAGTTGTTGACAACTCCTTGTAAGTGTGATAAGATAGTCGAGCTGGTGCAAAACACCACTGAACTTACGGTAAAAAAGTTTTATATTAAGTAAGTAAAAGCCTGAAAATATCAGGCATGAACATTGATAATTGAACAGTGAAACAACCCTGAAAATTCTAAAAAAATTTTCATTTCAAACATCGAAAGATGATTTGAACGAACGTATT
>JAQSYR010000038.1 GCA_029256035.1 Anaerocolumna sp.
CTCATCTTTTATACTTAGTGGATATTCCCACATAATGTCCTCAGTTATTATATAAACACTTACATTTTCATTTTTGCTTAATCGCTCTATTTCTAATAATTCATCACTGGTTAATGTTTCACCTTCTGCTTTTTGATTATAGATATTATTAATATCAGTAAAAGTTTTATCCAAAGTTTCCATTTTGCTGTGAAGATAATAATCACCCAGAAAAGTTCTGTTTAAGATCCACAAAAGTAATATGGTAACCATGATTAATGCAGTTAAGGTAAACGAAAGCTTTACTCTTAAAGAATGTCTATTGTGGAATAAATTAATTTTACTGGTGGAACAATTAATTTCATTTTCATTTAACTTATGAAACCGTTTTTTCATTCACTCACCTCAAATTTATAGCCCATTCCCCAAATTGTTTTGATGTAATCCCCCTTATCACCCATTTTGCTTCTTAATTTTTTCACATGGGTATCAATGGTTCTGGCATCTCCAAAATAATCGTAATTCCAAACATTATTCAGAATACGCTCCCTTGATAATGCCACTCCTTGATTTGCAACAAAATAAGATAATAATTCGAACTCTTTTATACTTAGATCAATGGAGGTATTATTAATTTTAACTTCATGAGCATATTGGCGGATCTCTCTGCATACCTGCCATCCATCCATTTTAGGCATCATTACGTCTAAAATAATAAGACCAATCTCTTTATTTTGAAAAAAGATATCAACTGCCTGTTCGCCATTTTCCGCTTCTATTACCTCATAATCTCTTTTACTTAAAAAGTCCTTTACTAACTTTCTCATTCTACTTTCATCATCAACAACAAGCACTTTAATCTGATCCATACATGACTCCTATCTGCATACTTTAGGACGCTAACTTATTTTTAGTAATTATATCAGTTATTTATGAAAAAAGTATGTCTTAAAATCATTTCATTCTAATTATTTAATTCTGCTTCTCGTTTCTCCAATTCAAGCTCTCGTTCATTAAGTTCCTCTTCCCAGGCTTCATATTTATTAATTACCTGAGTTTCAAAGTTTGCATAATGAGACTTGTCTGCATTAATAGCTATTATTATCATCACCAGAATGGTAAAAACTAAAAAGATATTAATAATTCTAGAATTTCGCTGCTTAATTTTATAGTCTTCCGCTAATTCTTTATAATGTTTTAGGTTTACTGCATTCATATCATCTGCATATCCTAAATTATCAGCTTCCATCTTCGGTATAAGGATTCCTTTTAAGTTTTCAGGTTTTATTCCTGATTTCAATATATTTTCCTGCAAATCTTTTAGAAAATAATATCCTACCGGAGTACGAAAAGACTGCTTGTCTAAAATTTTATTATATAATTTTAAAGCTTCCTGAGGATTAGCTAGGTTTAATTTTGATTTAAAGTGATCAATTGCTTCCTGTTCTTGTCTTGCATCATTATAATCTCTATTGGAGTTAAATAAAAAACCATTCACCACCAGTTCTTTCTCTTTCATTCCCTTACCTCCTCACAATATTAAATCCCATATTTTAAGTATAAATTTAAGAATATATTACCATAGGTCATGGATTCAGTCAATTTATGCAGCCAATCTAGGATGAATTTACTGCATAAATTTACCCCGGCAAAATGCCGGGGCAAATGAAAAGTCTATTTGGTTTACAGTTTCACATCAATATTCTGACCCAGATTAGGAGTTACTGACTTCTCCATCATTTGAATCATACTATCACCAAGTGTTTCAATGGTATCTAGATTCTTGCTAAGTACAGCCACATTAACATTGGTCATTGCCTGGCCTTGATTAAGTACATTGGAAATTCCTGCTATATCCATATCATCACCTCATTTGTATGATTTTTTATATAATTCAATTATATTGCACGAAACCTGTTTTGTCAAATCTAGACTGTTGTAAAACCACCATCAACAACTAAATTTGATCCTGTAGTATAAGAAGCAGAATCAGATAGTAGATAAATTACTGCACCTGCTAATTCTTCCGGTGTTCCCATACGTTTCATAGGTGTATCTTCTTTCCATTTATCCTGCCAATCCTGTCTTACAAAACTAGTTAATGGAGTGTAAATGTATCCTGGACTAATACAGTTTACTCGGATACCTTTACTTGCCCATTCTACCGCCAGTGATTTTGTTAAATGGACAACACCAGCTTTGGAAGTATTGTAAGAAGCCTGCTCCTGGGGCCAGTTTACGATAATTCCAGACATAGATGCCGTATTTACTATTGCACCCTTCTTATTATGGTCAATCAGATAGCGGCCAAAAGCACGTGCCACAAAGAAAATACCATTTAAATTTACATTTATTACATTCAGCCATTCATCTGGTGTTACATCCACAACACCTTTATGTAAAACAATTCCTGCATTGTTAAATAGCAAATCCAGTTTACCCATATAGGCATCTGCTTTTATAAGGGCTTCTTCTACCTCTTCCGGCTTAGTAACATCTACCCCAATTGCCATAGTTTTGCAATGAAACTCACTTGCAAGGGCATCTGCAACTTTTTGTGCCTTTTCCTCCTGTCTATCAAGGATAACAATATCAGCACCAACGGCAGCAATATGTTTAGCAACCTCTTCTCCGATACCTTGAGCAGCACCGGTAATTACTACTACTTTACCTTCCAATGAAAATAATTTTTTTAACATTTCCATAGTTATCACTCCTTATATTTATTTGAATTTTGTTAATACACATATTTTTTATGGTTTTTATAAATCTGACTTATGACACCCTAATCATAATTAATAAGTAATGATTCCTTTTTTTAAAATTCGGTGATGGGTAAACTCATCAAAGGCTTTTAAAATATCCTCAAATTTATAATAGTCTGAAATATAGTCCTTTAAATTTAATTTACCACTTCTAATCCACTCCAGTACTTGCTGGTACGCTTCGCCTTCTTCTTTTTTTGAAGGCATCTGCTGAAAGTTTATCATCCAATTATAGGGTGCTTTACTCCAGTCAAGTTCCATTTTTTCAACTTTAGGTACCCCGTAACATAGGATTTCTCCTCTATCACAAATCAATTCCATCGCCTGATTTATTACCTCTGGTGAACCAACTGCATCTAATACATAGGCGACACCGTTAGGGTATTTTTCCCGAATGCTTTTTACCACATCACATTTCCTGCTGTTTAAAACAAAGGAAGCACCATGGTCAATCAGATTCTTAACTTTTTCATCGCTTCTAGCAACACCTATAATAGTTTCAACTCCTATGAGGCTCATAAGTTTAATAAAAGTTAAAGCCACGGGACCACTGCCATACACAATTACCTGATCTTGTTTTTGTATTCCAAAATACCTTATATTACTTAATACTTCTCTAAAAGTAACAATCATAACACCATCTACCGGGTCAATATCCTGCGGCAGAATCCCCTGTGCATAAGCTAACTCTGGAGCTTCTCCCTCGTTGTAGGATGTTGCATCATTTACTACGCCATATTCACTAAAGGCTCCCCATCCAGAGCCTAAACTCCCATAAAGTTCTTTATCACCATCATTATACGGAAGTAATACTTTATCTCCGACTTTTAATCCCTTTACTTCTGAACCTATTTCTACAACTTGGCCGATTCCTTCATGACCAAGCATTATTGGATATGCTTCTTCTGTAAAACCTTTGAACTTTCTCTCAATAAGTGTAGCATCCGTCCCACAAATACCGCAGGCAACTGTTTTTACCAAAGCCTGTTTTGCATTGTATTTGGGTTTTGGAATTTCTCTGATTTCTAATGTTCCGTCTTTATTAACAACCAACGTCTTCATAAGCTTCTCCTCCTACTACTTTGTGGCATTTATTGATTCAATTTGTCTTTATAATAGCGGCCAAAGGCATCTGCTGCAAATACAATGTCCATTACAGATTCTACTGTTACAGGAAATGGCTGAGCTGCCCAGTAAGAATTTTTTACAGAACTTTCTGCAATAATTTTTACATTTTCCTTTGTAGGATTTACCTTAACATCTTCTAAGGTAACTGGAAGTCCAACAGTTAAACAAAAGTTTATAACTTCCTTTAACAGCTCTTCTGAAGCATTCTCTGCTACAAGCTGGCATATGGTACCAAAGGCTACCTGTTCTCCATGTAATGTTTTACCAGCATCAGGTACAGCTGTAATCCCTTCACACACAGAATGAGCTGCTGCACAACCTGTATTCTCAAAACCAAGACCACTCATTAAAGTATTTACTTCAATTATTGTTTCAAGTGCCTCCGTCACCAGGTGATTCTCTGCAGCAATCTTTGCTTTCAACCCATTTTTAAGAAGCAGATCATAACAGGTATGTGCAATTACCATTGCTGTTTTTGTTCTCCTAAATTCCCCTGATTCTCCTGCTATGTAATTTGGGCTGTCGGAAGCTTCATTGGCTTTCGCTTCAAACACTGTAGCCAATGCATCTCCCATTCCTGAAACAAGAAATCTGGCTGGTGCGTCTGCTATTATTTTACTATCTACTAAAACCAGGTCCGGATTTTTTATGTAATGACGTGCATGGGAATGCTCCCCGTTTTCTAAATAGATTACAGATAAAGAACTGGTTGGTGCGTCTGTTGATGCAGAAGTAGGCACAACAATTACTGGTAAATGAAGATCATCAGCAACTGCCTTGGCTGAATCTAGTGTTTTACCTCCACCTATCCCAACAATAACAGCTGGCGCAAACTTTTTGGCCTCCTCTGAAACAGTTGAAATATATTCTACTGTAATCTCAGATTTAAATACTGTACTATAAAATTCATTCTTGGCAGAATAATACTGTTCTTTTAATTTAACTGTGAGTGAATCATAAAAAAACTGATCAATAATGGCAAATACCTTATTGCCGTATTTGGAAGTATATTTTGGCAGATTGTTTAATTCATTGGGTCCTTGAATATATCTTCCTGGAGATCCCCATGCCATTGTAGTTTGTTTTAGATTGTTCGCCATAACATCAAAATCCTTTCTTCAATTTAGTAATAGTTTAGGAATTAAATTATACCAAACAAAAATGATATTATGTCATTACATAATAACCATATGTCATAACTAAATTTACTATATATTATGTACAATGTCAATAGATTTTTTTATGTTTTTTTAGCATTTATACACTATTTATTTCTCGTTTTTCTGTAATAAAGTGTAATTTTATATTGCTAAAAATTAAAATTTATGCAATTTATGTTAAATTACCAACGAATTTATTGACTAGTTTAAGCATATATGTTATATTATAATGGTTATTTTATACATAATTTACAACTTGGAGGTAGAAATATGTGCGGAATTGTTGGTTATACCGGAAGTATGGAAGCAGCACCTATTTTATTAGACGGATTATCCAAATTAGAATACAGAGGATATGATTCCGCTGGTATGGCTGTTTTTGACCATAATAAGCTACATTCAGCTAAAGCGAAAGGCAGATTAAAAGTTTTATATGATAGAACAGATGGAGGCAAAACATTAAAAGGTCAATCTGGTATTGGTCATACCAGATGGGCAACTCATGGTATTCCTTCCGAAGTTAATTCCCATCCACACTTTAACAGTTCTGGCACAATTGCCGTTGTACATAATGGAATCATCGAAAACTATATTCAGATAAAAAATAAATTAATAGATAAAGGGTATCAGTTTATCTCTGAGACTGATACTGAAGTTATTTCCCATTTGCTGGATTATTATTATGATGGCAATCCCCTTTCTACCATAGCCAAGGTTGTTAACAGAATAGAGGGTTCCTATGCCTTAGGAATATTATTTTCTCAACATCCTGGAGATATATATGCCATAAGAAAAGATAGCCCCTTAATTATCGGTGTCTCTGAAACTGGTAATTTTATTGCCTCTGATGTTCCTGCCATTTTAAAATATACCAGAAATGTATATTATACAGATAACAAAGAGATTGTACATCTAAATGGAAACCAAGCAAAGTTTTACAATCTAGACTTAAAAGAAATCCAAAAGGATTTATCAGTAGTGGAGTGGGATATCTTTGCAGCTGAAAAATATGGTTATGAACATTTTATGCTAAAAGAAATGTACGAACAGCCCAAAGCTTTTAAAGACACCATACTTCCAAGAATCAAATCAAATGAAATTCATTTGGAGGAATTAAGCCTATCGGATGAAGTAATAAAAAAACTTCGCAAATTGTACTTTGTTGCCTGCGGTTCTGCAAGTCACATATGCCATACAGCCAAGTATGTTATGGAAGGAATGGCAAGGATTCCGGTAGAAGTAGATCTTGCTTCTGAATTTAGGTACCGAAATCCTATATTAGAACCAGATTCCATGCTGGTGGTAATCAGTCAGTCAGGAGAAACTGCAGATACTTTAGCTGCTTTACGATTAGCCAAAGAAAATGGAATAAAGATTCTTAGCATTGTAAATGTTGTGGGAAGCTCTATTGCAAGAGAAT
This sequence comes from Anaerocolumna sp., assembly GCA_029256035.1. Lineage (GTDB taxonomy): Bacteria > Bacillota > Clostridia > Lachnospirales > Lachnospiraceae > Anaerocolumna. The sequence goes on from JAQSYR010000038.1 coordinate 6,453, forward strand.
CTGACAGTGTACTGTATACATGGGCTGGGCCTGAAATTGCAGTAGCAACCACAAAGGCATATACAGCACAATTAGCAGCTGTCTATTTATTATCCATGCATTTTGGAAAAATCCGTGACACTCTGTCTACAACAGATCTTAATGATCTCTTAACAGAGTTACAGACCATACCAGATAAAATTCAAAGTATATTAGATAGAAAAGAGCAGATGCAACACTTTGCTAACCGATATATTGGAGCAAAGGACATATTCTTTATAGGTCGTGGCATTGACTATGCTGCCTCTATGGAAGGTTCCCTTAAATTAAAAGAAATCTCCTATATTCATTCGGAAGCCTATGCTGCCGGAGAATTAAAACACGGAACCATTTCATTAATTGAAGAAGGGACTTTGGTAGCCGCCACCTTAACTCAAGAAGCGTTATATAAGAAAATGTTGGGAAATATTGAAGAAGTAAGAGCAAGAGGGGCCTTTGTATTAGCCTTAACTAATAAGGGCAATGAAGAAATAGAAAAGAATGCAGATTATATTTTCTATATTCCAAAAACCTATGAATATTTTACTTCCTGTTTAGTAAACATCCCAATGCAACTCTTTGGTTATTATGTAGCTGTAGGAAAAGGTTGTGATGTAGACAAACCTAGGAATCTGGCTAAATCCGTTACTGTTGAGTAAGTTAAGAAAAGCTTAGGGTGTCAAAAGTCAGTTATTCACTACTTTACGTAATAAATGACTTTTGACACCCTAATCATAATAAATATTTATTCTAATTCTTTTACTATTTCCGGATCATCATATAGCTAATTAATCTATCCACATCTTCCTGCTCATATGCAACCAATTCAACACTACTGATATTCCCGCTGGAAAAAAGCTTAGCCATAGAAAAATACTGAGAAAGCTTTGATTTTAAATTTAGTCGGTCCCCTTCTTCTGAAACCAGTTCTACTTTTCCTTTACAGGAATCTATAACATTAAAAAGCTCATCCATATTCGTAACATTTGATAATTTCATAACTTTCCTCCTCGTAATAGCTCACTTTACACTATCATGAAATAATGCCTTAGATCTTACTAATTACAACCTTTTTATAGATTTCTTCCATATCATTTTGTATAAAACTTCCCGTAGCCATGGTTAAAGTATTGGCTGCAGAAACTGCAACTGCATAACGCAAAGCCTCTTCCTCACCGTATCCTCTTTTTATGGCCACTGCAAATGCTGCAACCATAGAATCACCAGACCCTACCGTATTAATGGTTTTTATTTCTGGAGGCTTTCCATGATAAACCACATTATGCTTCACAAGTAATGCACCTTTGGAGCCAAGAGAAACTGCAACCATATCCAATCCCATACTTTGAAGTTGTTTTGCTCCTGCTATAATATCCTCCCAGGAATGTAATGAAACACCAAGAAGAGCAGAAATCTCATCCATATTGGGTTTTATCATAGTTGGACCAGCTTTCATTCCTTCCACCAGCAATGATCCACTTGTATCAAGAATTACTTTTTTGCCCTTCTCTTTAATCATTACTATCATTTTTCTATAGATATCAGGAGCCACTCCCTTGGGAACACTTCCTGAAATTGTAATAACATCACTGCGATCAATAATACTTGAAAATTTAATTAAAAAATCATTTATCTCTTTTGTAGAAACATTATCTCCAGGTTCTAGAAATTCTGTTGAAGTCCCATCTCTTTCTAAAACATTAATACAGATTCTTGTTTCTGCGCAAGTATGTAAAAAATCATAAGGAATCTCTTGTTTCTTTAACATTTCTTCTACTTTAGCCCCGTTAAATCCGCCAAGAAGGCCGGTTGCCAGCACCTCTTCTCCACAAAGTTTCACAACTCTTGCTACATTCAGGCCTTTCCCTCCAGGTGTATTACTGCAATTGATTACACGCATTACTTCACCTTTATGTAACTGGTCAATCTTGTACGCCTTATCAATTGCTGCATTTAATGTTACTGTTGTAATCATATATTTCCTTCCATACTATGTAATCTGCATTTTATAGGACTCCTACTATATTTCAACTAGATGCTTATCTCTCACAATCAATTAATATTTTACCTTTTACAGCACCTGGTACTTTATATAATTTAAATGCTTCTGCTATTTCACTGAGGGCCATTTTTTTAAATATAAAGGAATCATCAAATTTTAGTGCACCAGTACCAAAATAATGTGCAGTTAATTCCCATTCCTTCCCTGGAAATGGTGGACTGTAAGACATCCAAGAGCCAGTTAAAGTGAATTCTTTACGATGTAATTTTTCAAATTCATCTATGCTAAAGGTTATTTCTTTGGTTGGTGTTCCAATCAAAGACACTCCACCATGATTTGCAACCAGATCAAAGGACATTTTCATAGTTATGGTATTTCCTGCAGTTTCTAATACATAATCAAAGCCTTTTCCATGAGTAAAAGCTTTTACCTTGTCCATATAACCTTCTTCCAGTGTATTAATTCCTTCCTCAGCCCCCAGTGACCTGGCAAGTTCCAATCGCTCATTGCTAATATCAAATACTGCAATTTTCTTTGCGCCATAGATTTTAGCCCACTGCATAGTAAATAATCCAATGGTACCTGCGCCTAGAATAGCAACGGTTCCTCCACCATTGTAATGCAATCTGTTTAAGCCATGTAATGCTACAGTGACAGGTTCAAAGAATGCCCCCTGTTCAAAACTAATGGTATCATCAAATTTCACTGCATTTATCTCTGGAACAACTACATATTCCGCAAAACTGCCAAATTGCCTGGAGCCAATAAAACTATAGTGTTTGCATAAGGCATAGTCGCCTCTTTGACAATCCTCACATTTTAAACACGGAACCAATGGTACACCGGAAACTCTGTCACCTACCTTTAATTTTGTAACTCCTTCTCCTATTTCAGCGATTGTTCCCGAGAATTCATGTCCAAGGACATTGGGGAAATAGTGAGAAGCATCTCCATTCACTCTTGGAATATCAGAACCGCATATTCCAGTGTATTTTACTTTTATTAATACTTCACCTGCTTTTGGTAAAGGTTTATCAATCTCATGGTATCTTATGTCTTCTCTGGCATGCAATACTCCTGCTTTCATCTTATATGCCTCCTTTGTCACCTATTAAATGTTTCAGTTAAATCTTTACTTAAGTGCAAATATGCCT
>JAQSYR010000039.1 GCA_029256035.1 Anaerocolumna sp.
GAAACATATTAAATACGTTCGTTCAAATCATCTTTCGATGTTTGAAATGAAAATTTTTTTAGAATTTTCAGGGTTGTTTCACTGTTCAATTATCAATGTACTATAACAACGAAGTTTAAATTCTTTCATTTAAAACTTACGTTTCTGACTTGTTTTTACCGCGTCAGCAAAAAGTATTATATCACTATGAAGATATGATGTCAACACCTTTTTCATTCTTTTTTCATGGTTTTTAATTCCATATAGCGTATAATTTCTTCCTGTTGAGTACAGAAAGTTTTGTCACAGAGCGAAACAAATCCTATATTAATGTAACCCCCACACGCTTATATTATTCACCAATCTATAGAAAATCCATAATAGCAGTATTTCTTTGGAATAATGAATCTGACTGCATTAAAAAAGAGGACCTAAGACAAGTATCTAAAGCCCTCCTTTTTTATCTTGCTAGGATTTCGTGTTGAATCCTATATATTCTATTCTTAATTCAGCTAACTCATAATTCATCTTAACGATTCATTTCACTTTGGTATCCCTTACTTTGATGGGCCTCTATAATACGGTCTATTTCCTTTTTATCAGAAGAAGGCAGATCCCCTAAAATAGTATTCTTTACAGAACTGCAGGCATTTCCATACTCTAATGCCTTTTGGCAGTCGTTGTAGTCTAGTAAGCCATACAGAACTCCCGATACATAAGCATCTCCGCTACCGATTCGATCCACTACCTCAATATTCTCATAAGGAGCCTCTATAAAGAATTTATCTTCCTTAGCACTATAGATAGTAGAACTAAAGGTATGTTTCTTGGGACTTAATACTTTTCTTTCCGTTGATGCCAAAACTTTGATATCATATTCCTTGGCAAAACCCTTAAGTATATCTTTTAAATCACCTGTTTTACCAAAAGTTCGACGGGCCGTCTCTTCTGATACAAATAAAATATCTACATATGGCAGGATACGTTCAATATACTCCTTGGCTTCTGCTTCACTCCAAAGATTTGCACGAAAGTTAACATCAAAAGAAATAACTGTTCCTGCTTCTTTAAAATTCTTAATTAATGCTTCTGCTGTTTCACGGGTTTGTTTTGATAATGCTAAACTTATTCCACTGGTATGAAACAATCTGGTTGAATGATAAATGCTTTCAGGAATGTCATTCAAATTTATAGTATTAATGGAAGCATTTTTCCTATCGTAAACAACTGTTGGTTTTCTAGGAAATACTCCATGTTCATAAAAATAGATTCCCAACCTGGCCTCTGGTGTTTCATCATATAAAAGCCAGTCATCACTTACGCCGCAAAAACGGATATTATTTTTAACAAAGGTACCCAAATCATTTTTGGGAAGCTTGGAAATAATTCCGGTACGCAAGCCCATAAGAGAAATGCCGGATACTACATTTAATTCAGCGCCACCTGCTCTTTTTTCAAAAGCATTGCCTGAACTTATTCTTTCATTGACAGGTGCAGATAGCCTTAATAATATTTCACCAAATGCAAGTGCATCAAATTCCTTATCCCTGTTTAATATCTCCATATGCCCTCCTGTATCATAGCCGATTCATACAAATCCTTGGTATTTTAATTTCAGGTTCTTACTTTTGTACTAGATGAACTGCAAATCCGCCCAATTCACCCTTAAAGTAAACTGCAGTCATGTTACCTTTTTTATTATACTTTGCAGTATCCATGTCGAAAGTAAATCCTTGCATTTCAAGATGGAAAATTGCTCTTTCAATATAATTTGTCTGAATCGCTATATGACCATGGGCACCAAGATATGGAGATTTCATAACCTCAATTGCACGACCTGCAAAAATAGAGCTTGTTCCAGCATTCTTAGTAAATCCAAATAATTTCTCAAAGGAAGTTGCTACTGTATCTGCTTCTGTTTCATTTGCAGTATTTATTCCAACATGACGAAGTTCAAAACCTAACATAAGGTTAACCGCTTCTCTTGTTAAATCTCTGATTTTATCAAACTCTCCAGCATTAATTAATTCTTCATTCACCATCCAGCTACCGCCACAGGCAATAATCTTAGGAAAATCCAGATAGGATGTTAGATTCTTGGCATTAATTCCTCCTGTAGGCATGAACTTCATATTTACATAAGGTGCAGCTAGGGATTTTATCATATTTAAGCCACCTGCTGCTTCTGCCGGGAAGAATTTAACTACTTCAAGTCCTAATTCAATGGCTGCTTCAATGTCACTTGGATTAGTACATCCAGGTGTAATAGGATATCCCTTGTCAACGCAGTACTTTACAATCTTAGGATTTAGCCCAGGGCTTACTATAAAAGTAGCACCTGCTGCCATAGCCTTATCTACTTGCTCTGTTGTAATAACCGTTCCTGCACCAATTAACATATCAGGATGATTTTTTCTCATAATTTTGATTGATTCTTCTGCTGCATCTGTTCGGAATGTAACTTCTGCACACGGAAGCCCTCCATCACACAATGCTTTTGCAAGAGGTGCTGCATCTTCTGCTCTGTCCAGTTTAATTACTGGTACTATACCCATTTTACTAATGTTTTGTAATGCTTGATTCATACTAAGACTCCTTTTAATTTGTAATAGTGATTAAATTTAATAATTCTCACCACAGGGCTATACTATACCTGGTGTTTTACATTAATATCATTAAAGTCACCAGGAATTTCCCCTGAAAGCAAAATTAATATATTAATTTTAACCCTATTATACTACAAATTTTAAGAAGTTGAAATAGAAATATGAAAATTAATATATTAATTTAAAATAAAGTCTTACCTAAATTCGTAATAAATGTTAACAATAAATTATTATTGTAAATTGAACTTAATACTGGGCTATCATTAATAAGCAGAAACATACTTTCCCCAAGTTTTGTACTGCTAAGGGCCGTAAGTACAATACACCCAATCCATAGTATTACAATTCCATGAATAAAGCCGGCAAACAGACCTGCTGTTTTATTTAACCCATTAATTATTGGTAGTTTGCTAATAAGATCCAGGGTTCTGCTAAGAAAGAACAGCCCTATGGTTGCAACAGCATAAAGAATTAGAAATACAGACGCATTAATTACAATTCTTGAAATTGTATTACTTATATAATCTTTAAAATTATCAACTGCCATGGCGGTATATACATCTTTTGTATTGTTTTCAATTAGTGTATTTTTCATAACTTTTGGTAGTGGTAATTTATCGATAAATCCCACTTCATCCGCTGTTTTCTTACCAACATCCCTAAATTCTAATACACCAGATACTTTTTCATTTACCATAGTCATAATCTTCTCATTATTTTGCAATTGTTTACTTACGACTGGGCTTACCCATGCGGTAATTGCCAAAGCAATAATGGTTGAAAATAAAGTAAATACTGTTTTTATAAATCCTCTTCTTCTGCCATTCATAGTATATCCAACCATTACAAGTATTACTATTCCCATTAACCAATTCATAAAATCCTCCTATTTTCCAATTTGCAACCCGTTCACTAATATATTACTTTAAACTAATTATTTGTTTCTAGTCCGTTAAGGATATTTCCTGCATTTGCGCTCCATTAATTAAAATATAGTGGTCGCTGCCTTTGGATGGTAAAATATAGGACACTTGATTATCAAATGTGCTATGTACCTTTTCTCTTCCATTTACTCTCCATATCATCAGGTCCTGTTCCGTGTACATAATTATCTCATCCCCTGATAAATAAATAGTATCATATTCATAATTTAAAGTTTTGTCTAACAGGTTTTTACCACTAAGATCAAAAAGCTGCAACTTATATAAATCCGGCTCTTCTGTATTTTGAACCACAAATCCTAAATATTTATTATTATGTAAAATACTTTTAATTTCTCCCGAAATTTCTTCTTCCTGTATTAATTTCGGCAATTCTTTCACCTGGTAAAGGCAGTATTTATTATCCCCAAAGGCAGCAACTGTGTCATTGTCAAGAAATTCTACATCTGCAATTAAGGTTTGTCCATAATCAAATCCACCAACCAGACGGTCGATGTAGTTTTGACCTACACCAAAATTATAAAAGGTAACTTTACTTTGTACCGTACCGCTAGTGAGGGAAACATAACTGGTAACTAACTTTCTTCCATTCTCAGATAAATCCATATCAATTGGAAACCCATCTTCCCCGGCAATGGTTCTGCTATTAATTAAATTTTTACCAGCTTTATCATAAAGACTGATATAATTAACCTCATTTCCTTCCATAAGTACAGCAATTACACCCTGATTCGCTATCTTTGTCATTATTATTGGATACTGGACTTCAACCGTCTTCATTCCACCTTCACCATCAAATATCTGGACCGTTTTATAACCCCGGTCACTGATTGCCACAAAATTTCCACTAATATCTACAATAGGATTCTTCATCTGATAGGTGCCATTCCATAACTGATTCCCTTCACTGTCCATTGCTACCGCTCCGTCTCTGCTGTACCTTAATACTCCGGTCTTATAACTTAAATACTTGGCAGAACTGCTGTCACTTCGCTCTATAGAATGAACAACTTCAAATCCAGAATAATTTTTATTTATCATAAAATATATGGATGACGTCAAAATTCCAATTGCAATTATAGCTCCTGCAATTATAATCAGTTTTCTATTTCTTCTGTGTTTCTGCTGCTTTAATTCAAAATTTCGCATATTCCTTTTCTCAAATTCAATTGCCATGGTATCTCCTTAAGGGTATCACTAAAAAAATAATATTTATGCATATATTTCTAATTATACCTTATTTTCTATTGGTTTCCACTATTTTTTTCTTTTTAGTATATATCACAAACCAAGCTGTCACAATAAGCATTAATTCCCTATTGTGGCAGCTTGATTCAATCTTTTATTTATGGCACTATTAATTTTTGACCAGCGTAAATTTTATCCTGATCTTCAATACCGTTAAGTTCCATTATTTTAGTTACATAATTAGCGGAATTGTAAAGTTTATAGCTAATTCCCGCTAATGAGTCACCAGATTTTACTACATAGTACTTTGTTTCTTTCACAGTTTCTATTGCTTCTGTGGTTTCTGTAAGAGCAGCTTTTGTTTCTTCTACTACTGCCTTCGTTTCCTCAGTAGCCTTTCCATTATCACCGGTGCTTTCTGTAGCATTGCTGGCTGCATTTTCATTGTCCTTGCTATCACTGGCTTTACTCTCTGCCGTTTGTTGGTTTTGACCAGCTGCTTCTTCCGTAGGTTTCACATTACCAGCTACTGTTTCCACTTGTACTGTATCTTTGTTATTATTAGCATCCGTAACTGCAGTAGATGTTTCAGATAATGGTGTATCCATGTTACCTACGGGCAATGCATCCGTTTCATCGGTAGCTGCTTTGGTAGAATCCTGTTGGTTATTACTTAAATTCTCTGATAATGCATTGAGTGCTACCTGCATACTCTGCATCTGCTCATAATTTTTTAACATTGTAGCAGCAATAACCAAAACAATAATCGCCATTAGAGTGCTTGCAGTATACATTAACCGGACTACACTCCGATCCTCTTTGGGCTCTTTCTTCTCTTGAATCACTGCCCGTATCTTTTTGGTGGTTTTATCGTTATATTCAGCCTCTTCATGTACTGGCTCTTTATTTTCCACCATATAATTTTGCATTTCTTCATTTTTTTCATAATATATGTAATAACCGGTTTGTTTTACAAGCTGATTGTTTTCAAAAAAGTAGAAGGCTTCTTCTTTTTCAATATTATCAATTTTAAGTAATGTTTTATCTGGTCCATGAAAATTATTTACATGCATCTTTCCGATGGTTTCTTCTGAATCAATAAAAAATCCTGGGCCGACTAAAGACCACCCGACGATCTCAACATCTGTAAAGTACTTCTTTATATTCTCATATACACTTGTCCATCCCTCATCAGAAAATGCAGAACCTTGATTTATGTCAGCCTCTTTCATCTCAATTGCACCTTTTACAAAGAGATTCTTCCCAGCTTCTGATTGAACATAATGTCCAAGCAATACCGCTATTCTTAGCCCCGTATGTTCCTTTTGGGCTAGCTGCTTCATAAAAGTCATTACATAATCTTCCACATAAATGATTCGTTTACTTCCTCCAAAATATCCGATTTGCCTTATATTCTTAGGTAGTTTTACCCCACTTCCATTCATAAGATCAGACTTGCTATTTGAATTCTTCATTGATAACTTCCCTCCTAATAACGGTCGCCTTAGACGTCTAAATATTATTACTACCCGTAATCCTATCATAAAAAAAGCAATAAATATGTCAAAACAAAACCTCATTATTTTATTTGTTATACCTTTTTATTTACTTTGTTCGCTATTCTTCTATATTTTCCCCTAAGATTCCTTCTTTTTACGTGAAATACCGTAATCCTTAGGAAATACTCTGGTGAAATATGCAACATTTTTAATTAGTAGAATCTGACTATTTTTCATATTAGAGGTAATACTTTAGCTAAATTGGAATATGGATGTAATAGTACAAGTAATCAGGAGGTATGAATGAATAGAGAGTTAGATGTTGAAAAAAAGTTATATTATTATAATACAAAGGATCGTTATTCTGTCTATGATTTTAGTAAGAAATTATTAGAACTGGTACAGAAAAACGTAGTTAAGAATAAACAGATAGTTTTACTATGTATCGGTTCAGACAGGGCTACAGGTGATTGTCTTGGACCAATTGTTGGCTATAAACTATCAAGGCAAAGGCAAAAAAATATTGAGCTCTACGGTACTTTAGATAATCCTGTCCATGCTAAAAATCTTGCTGATACTATGAATCACATCTACAAAAATCATCCAGATGCTTGTGTTATTGCCATCGACGCATCCCTGGGCAGGTCAAGCCACATTGGTTATATAACACTTGGAGAGGGCCCCCTCCTGCCAGGAGCCGGAGTAGATAAAAATCTCCCGCCTGTAGGAGATATATTTATTACTGGTATTGTTAATTTTTCTGGCATGTTAGACCACATGCTATTACAAACTACAAGGCTAAATGTTGTTATGATACTTGCTGACTATATTTGTACCGGACTAAATTATTGTTTATATAAGTTAACTTCCTATTAACAGCTTATAATTGAAGTTTCGTACAATAAAACTTAAAATTTAACATTGGCTGATTAGGTGATAATTAATAAAAAATCATATAAGAAAAAGAGGACAAGGTTATCCAAGCTTTTTTCAGTTATTTCTGATTCAGCTTCTAACCTTATCCTCTTTTTAGTTATACAGATTAAATTTCTAACCTTATCCTCTTTTTAGTTATGCAGATTAAACTTCTACCTTATCCGCTTATAGACTCTTATTCATCGGTGCCCCGGTATTCAGAAATTGCTTCTGATATGGTCTTTAAGTTATTTTGTGTGATTAACTCTGCTAACTCATCTAACTTCTCAGGAACCATAAATTCTTTTCCCAGGTACGCCTCGTATTTGCTTGCTATTTCTAAGGAAAGTGTTCTTATATTTTCCTCCGATGTCTTAATCTTAGCACATACGATTTGATATTCCTTTTTCAGATTATTAATTTCATCCAGATATCTTGATTGAATTTCATCTGAAATCACTATTTTTGTTCCAGTATCAAATTCCGTTAATGCTTCCTTCTTTTGATTTGCAATTGCACCTAATTCACTCTGAATTTCTTTCAATTCTTCATTAAATTGTTCTAATCCATAGGAACTTTCGTCCTTATCTTTTTGAATTCTGCGTTTGATTTTATTTTGTTTGCGTTTATTAACCAACATGCTGGTTCTAATCTTTCGAACCTGGTGAATTGCTTCCCTGTGCTTATCTTTTGTTTTTATTTCAACTGCCTTATAGACTCCAAGAAACATGACGACTGTAATAAAATATATCAATATCAGATATAAAACACTCTCTTCTGGAAGCAAAAGAAAATAAATTCCACAAGGTATGGCTAATAAAAAGAGCAAAAGGCCGGAAAACAGTATAAAAAGGTCTCCTAGTCCCTTTGGCAGGAACAACGCATAGTAAAGCCTGGAGTTGCAAATGGCTGGCACCTTATCCTGTTTTAAGATATTTCTGCTCTCTTCCTTCATTTGTCTGTATTCTTCTTTTAACCCTGCTGTTTCTTCAAGAATACGTTGTGATACTTTTGCATTTTTAGATTTTTCTTTTTTATTTTTAATCTTTTTACTGCGACTTTGTATTTTGTTTAACTGTTCATCAAATGTGGCTTCTATTTCCTCTTTACGTTTTTTAACGGTACTTGAAATTTCGTCGGCTACAACTTTTTCTTTTCCCTGTATATTTCTTTCAAGCCTGTTTTCTTCTATCACTAAATTATCAATTTCACTTTTTAATTCCTTTTGTTTTATCAGGCTGTCTTTCACTAGTTGAAGTTCTTTCACACCACCGGATAATATATTTCCATCCATATGCTTCCTCCTGTGTTTTCTGGTTTAATTAAAGGTAATGTTAGCAGAGTGCTGTATCTTTTCCATAATGTAATCGTATCCGTTTTCTTTATGGGGCAATATACACTTGCTGCAGTCTTTTAGCCCATTTTCTAAGATTGTATAATTCCCACCACAGTCTTTTCGATGGTATAGCGGGCAAAAACAAAAAAGACAATTGATCCTTTCTGTTTTATGACAAGGGTAATATTCACATTCTAAATTTGTAAAAAAACGATAACTCAAACTTCCCCCTCCTTAATAAAAATAATTCTTATTATATCAATGATGGAGATTTCTTCTTATACTCAAAAAGAGTTATAATAATTTTAGAACTAATAAGCCCAATCATGATTCCTACAAGAATATCAGATGGATAATGTACCAATAAGTATACTCTTGAGAATGCCATCATGCCAGCTAATATAATTATGTAAATACTTAAGTTCTTAAACTTATATAATAGGATTCCTGCTGCAGCAAAGGCAGAGGATGCATGTCCTGATGGGAAGGAATAGGATAAGGGTTTTTCTATTAAAAGGTTTATGGTAGGTATCGCCTCAAATAAAGTAGTAAGACCAATCATAATTTTATCCAATACTGGATTATGTATATATTGATTTATTATTTCTAATATATTAAAATCAATGTTTTGTAATATTGAAACCATGTGGTTATCTCTCCTGATTATGTATCAGGGTACTAAAATATATTTATGCCCTGATTTTATATTACTACTTTAGCACAAAAAGTAGCAATATGCAAAATGTAATATTAATTTATAGTTTCTTATTATCCCCACTTTTTTTATCAAATTGTGTTAATTCTTCCCCTGCTTCTAGTGATAATTTTTCT
>JAQSYR010000250.1 GCA_029256035.1 Anaerocolumna sp.
AATAATTACTGTATTCCTCGATAGCTCAATGGTAGAGCACACGGCTGTTAACCGTGGGGTTGTTGGTTCGAGCCCAACTCGGGGAGTTTTTTTATTGCCCGGAATTATTAATTGTACCACTCGGAATAATATCTAATAATTTGGTAATTATAGCCTTGAGGTGAATCATAATGAAACCAATTTGGAAAGCCAATGGTACTTTTTCTAATAACACCAGGGAAAAAGGAGAATCTATTTGGGTACAAGAAAAAGAAACAATTAGTAATAATAATCATGAGAGAAAGAAATTAACGGGTGATTTAAACATTGAAGTTGCAGTTATTGGCGGAGGTTTAGCAGGTATACTTACTGCATACATGCTGCAACAAAGGGGTGTCTCAGTTATTGTGTTAGAGTGTTTTGAAATAGGAAGTGGAATCACAAGAAATACAACTGGTAAAATAACTTCTCAGCACGGGCTTATATACCAAAGATTGCTTCGTTATAAAGGAGAAGAAAGAGCAAGGGCTTATGCTGCAGCAAACCAAAGAGCAGTTCAAAAATATGAGGAGGTTATTAACCAGCTTCATATAGAGTGTGACTACAGTAAATTATCCAACTACATTTTTAGTCTGGATAATGAAAACAGGATTCAACAGGAGGTTCAGGCAGCAAAAAGACTTGGACTACCTGCATCCCTTACCAGAGAAACCAAACTGCCATTTCAAGTGAAAGCAGCTATTCGATTTGAAAATCAAGCCCAATTTCATCCAATAAAATTCCTTCATGGCATTTCAAAAGAACTAACTATATATGAACACACAAAGGTAATGGAAATTCAGAAAGATGGCTTGATCCTGACAGAACAGGGCAATATTAGAGCAAAATTCATTGTTATCACTACCCATTATCCATTTATTAACTTTCCGGGTCTCTATTTTATTAAATTACATCAAGAACGAGAGTATTTAGCAGCCTTAGAATGGGATAAAAACAATAGTATACTGGATGGTATGTATCTGGATGCGGATCCTAATGGATTTACTTTTCGAAATCATCAAAACTATCTTTTGCTTGGCAGCGGCAGTCATAGGGCTGGGAAGCAAAACCCAGAGGATGCATATGTAAAAATTATGGAAGCTGCAAGTAAATGGTACCCTGGAAGTAAAATAAAATATGCCTGGTCAAATCAGGACTGTATGACTCCTGATAAAGTACCATATATCGGAAGATATTCTGCAAGTACTCCAAATATATATGTTGCCACAGGATTTAATAAGTGGGGAATGACCGGGTCTATGGTTGCAGCAGAAATTATCAGGGACATGATTTGCAAGATACCTAATAACACTGAAAAAGTATTTCGTCCTAACCGTATGATGTTTTCCGGTACTGGGTTTATGCTAAAAGATACTGCCATCAGTACCATTAATCTGTTATCGGAACACTTAAGAATTCCAAAAGATAAACTTAGGGAAATTGAAAAGGGAAATGCGGGAGTTGTAAAATACAAAGGTCAAAAGTATGGAGTCTATAGAGACCTAGAGGATAATTATTTCTTTGTAACAACAAAATGTCCGCATTTAGGTTGTAGCCTTGCCTGGAACCAGAATGAGATGTCCTGGGACTGTCCTTGCCATGGTTCAAGATTTGATTATAGAGGTAACCTAATTAATAATCCCGCAATGCGGGACACCTTTGATGCTTGTAGGAGAAAATTGAAATAGTTTTTTAAATTTTCTTATTGAATTTTCAACGGTAAGATGGTATAATCTAATTCGTTCGATTGATTTAATAACATTTTATTAATTGAATTCAATAAGTGAGCAGTCGTGGCGGAATTGGCATACGCGCTAGACTAAGGATCTAGTGAGCATTGCGCTCGTACGGGTTCAAGTCCCGTCGACTGCATCCTTATAAATCAAGGGCTACAGAGTTTTCAACAAACTCCGTAACCCTTGATTTTTTATGTTTGGAATGCAATCGGAATGCAACTATAATAATTTTGTTATATCCCCAACATGAAGTACAGTTAGTTCATGTAAAGCACAAATGAGAACCGTATCGAACTCCAGCCCTTTTGTATACTCTACTGGAAGCACCATAATTCCTTTTTTAAATTCTGCTTTTTCTAGGTCACTCTCCTCGATGGTAATATGTTTACCAAGATTTTTAGCTACAAGCGCTGCTTCAATAGCATTTCTGCATACTACCGCAATGGTATCATATCCCTCCTGCTGCCACTTCTGAATAATCCGGGCGGATTGGATCAACATATCTTTCTCATCATGGCACTCAGTTACAGATACTTCATTTCCGTGTCGTATAATGGGTTCAATTGGATAACTGGGAAATGAGCCATTCCGTAAAATTTTCTGTGCAAAATTAGATATCTCTACGGTATTTCTATAACTCTTAGATAAAATTCCGAAGTTGTCAAGGCGGTCTGTTAAAATTAAGTCCTTTAATTCTTCCCAGTCATGGAGGCCATATCCAAAGTGAATATTCTGGGATACATCACCCATAATAGTAAAAGAACAACTTTGAATACAATAATGCAAAACCGAATATGCCATCATACCAAAATCCTGTGCTTCATCCACTACGATATGGTGTGCTTCACGAATGGGGTCTGTTTCCTTCACACGCTTATACAAATATGCCAGGGCAGCTAAATCATATACATCAAATTCCTTCGTGGAAACATTAATTTCTTGTATCGCAATATCCTCATGCCATATTTCTTTTTGTTTTAACAGAAACTCACTATATAAATCATATATGGAGCCTTTCCACTTCTTTTCTCCAAACCGTTTTGTATAATCTTTCACTAACTGTTTTTTCATTTCTGGAGTATAACTAATCTCTCTGCCTGTAATCTCATTCTTAAGCTTGCTTAATGCACGTTGATTTAAGCCGTCTATTTTTGATTGTATAGATAATCTTTTACCTTCCTCAATATATCCTTTAATCTGTTCAGAGGAATAAAGAAGCTTTTCATTTAGATAAATAGCCTCCTGCGGTATCACTTTAGCTTCTAACTTACAGCAAAATTCTTCTAATGCATGAAACCAATCATAAGTTCCTTTACGATAGCTTTGCTTATCACATGGAATCACTTTGTATTTTTTTTC
>JAQSYR010000040.1 GCA_029256035.1 Anaerocolumna sp.
TATGCTATTTCTATGGAACAGATAAAAAAAGGACTAGACCGAATTGAGACATTCTTAAAATCACTGTAAGATGTAACAGTCAGGAGGGAATACAATGGCAATGATAGGATTCATTGGCGCAGGTAATATGGGATATCCAATGTTACTTGGAGCTATGAAAGTGTTTGGCAAAGAAGCAATGATATTTACAACTGCTACCAAGAAGAGACGTGAATTTATAAAACAGGAGACAGGTTTGAATTATGTTGAAGAGAATGCTGTTATTGCTACCTCCTGCAAATATATTGTGTTCGGGGTAAAACCTCAATATTTTAAAGATGTATATAATGACATTAAAGCAAGTATTACAAAAGAACATATTTTAATTACCATAGCTCCTGGTATCTCTACAGAAGACGTAAAGGAAGCTTTAGGCGCCCATGTACGTGTGGTATTTTCTAATGATGAATTTACAGAGGAAGAGAAAGAAGTAATCCATCAATTTTTTACCTCTTTTGGAAAATATGAGCTGTTTGAAGAAAGATTAATGAATGCTGTTGTTTGTGCCAATGGAAGTTCTCCAGCCTATGTTTATATGTTTATAGAAGCACTGGCAGATAGTGTTGTAAAATACGGTATTCCACGAGATAAAGCGTATTCCTTAGTTGCTCAGACAGTACTTGGTGCAGCAAAAATGGTATTAGAGACCAAGGAACATCCGGGCAAATTAAAAGATCAGGTGTGTTCCCCTGGTGGAACCACCATTGCAGCTGTGGCAAAACTAGAGGAATTTGGACTAAGAAATGCAGTAATAAAAGCTACCGATGCATGTTATGAAAAAGCAACAAATATAAAAAAATAGTTTAATTTAAGACTGGTGCAATTAAAATCATAAGAATCTATTTGTATGATAAAATTGCAACAGTCTCATTTTATGATTAAATTTAGGGAAATGCCAGGGAGGCGGATTGGAGAAGTAATGGGTGAAATTAAGAGAATTAATCGTGATTTAATTCATAAGGGTCATATTATTGATATATACAAAGACACCATGCAATTTCCAGGGAACAAAACAGCAGAATGGGATTTTATTAGTCACAAAGGAGCTGCAGCAATTATTCCTATAGATAAAGATGGTTCTATTATTATGGTACGTCAATATAGAAATGCCATAGAAAAATATTCTCTTGAAATTCCAGCTGGAGGATTAAATCCGGGAGAAGATTGTAAAACCTGTGCAATTAGAGAATTAGAAGAGGAAACTGGCTACAGAACAACCCATGCAGAACATTTATTGGATTTATATACAACAGTTGCATTTTGCAATGAGAAAATAGGTATCTATTATACTGACAATTTAATTGTATCGGAACAAAACTT
This sequence comes from Anaerocolumna sp., assembly GCA_029256035.1. Lineage (GTDB taxonomy): Bacteria > Bacillota > Clostridia > Lachnospirales > Lachnospiraceae > Anaerocolumna. The sequence goes on from JAQSYR010000040.1 coordinate 1,360, forward strand.
AGATGAAGATGAATATGTTACTATTGAAAAATATTCACTGGAAGAACTGGTACAATTTATTTTTAATGGTGTCATCGATGATGCTAAGACAATCGCTGGAATTTTAGCTTATAAAACTAAATTAGGCTTGTAAGTATTGAAAAATACCAATGAAAAGATTACAAGTATAGTAATAATAAAGGGAGTTTTATTTATTCAATACCGATATCCAATGGATATCGGTATTATTTTATTTCCTTAAACATATGTTAGTGGTAGCAGCAAAAAGGTATTAATACAAGTTCTAAGTTTTATAATTTTAGGAGGCTATCAATGCAGTATAGGAAAAATAGAGTAATAAAATTAGGCGAAGTTAAAATCATATTAATTATATTGGGCATAGGGTTATTACTTGGAATTGTATTTTCAAGAATCTTAAAGGATTCCTATTGGAATCAGATGGAGGTATTGGATGTAAATTATTTTCACAAAATTAAAAATGCAACCATAGAGTATTCTGTTCTTTTTCGCTATGTATTATGGGAAATTTTTAGTTCATACCTTATATTTTGGGTATTTTGTTGTACTTCACTTGGAATCCATTATATTGGTATTACTATACTTTATACAGGTTTTAAAAGCGGATTTTTTATATCTGTTATTTTTATGCGTTACGGGTTAAAAGGGATATTATTAATATTAGGTTATACTTTACCACAGTATTTAATCTATATTCCTGTTGCATATTTATGTCTGCGAAGTGGATTTATGCTTTGCAATAGTTTGTATCATGAAGGCAAATTAAGTACCAAAGGTAAAGTGGAACGTGTCATAAAACATACCATAATTATATTGATATTAGGGGGAGCCCTTTTTATGGGTGGGCTGTTTGAAACCTATGCTGGCACATTTCTTTTAAGAAAAGTACTATTATTGTTCTAATTATTGTCTAATATGCAACATTGTTAAATAAATTGCACAGAATTCATTTGAAAATTTATACATATTAATAGATTGCTAATTCTTTACAAGAGTCAAAAATTTTGATACAATTATTTAAATTAGCTTTATAAATCTAACATAATAGAGGGGATCATATGATATTTGACAATTTAGAATTTCACAACGTTATGGAACTACAAAAAATGGAAGGCATTTCAGGTGTTAGGTTACAACGATATCCTGATTGATGAAATTAAGCCTGAATTACTTCAGGGATATGCATTTTCACATAATGTATGGCGTATTTTTATGAATAAGAGATTTAGCGCAGTATATCATGGAATTGATACTTATGGTTATGCAAAAAGACCTCCCCTTGAAAACGAGAAACCAAAATTAAGATGGTTGGCTTACGGTTCCTCCATTACACAAGGGTTAAATGCAACATCACATAATATGGCGTATATTCAGCAAGCTGCCATGAGATTAGGTGTAGATGTTCTAAATCAGGGTCTTTCCGGAACCTGTTATTGCGAAAAAGCAGTTGCAGACTATATTGGGAATAGAAATGACTGGGACTTTGTCACCTTGGAATTAGGTGTTAATATGAGAGGTCCATTTACTACAGAACAGTTTGAGTCCAGAGCAGAATACCTTATTCGAACTGTTGCTGATAAGCATCCGGACAAGCATATATTTGTAATAACAATTTATCCAAACCGTGCAGTATATTTTAAAAATGAACAAGATGTATTGCATAGAAGAAATGAAGAATTCATTGAAAAGTTACATAAAATATATGGTGATTTAAATAGAAAAAATATTCATTTATTAAAAGGTGACACTATTTTAACTGATTTTTCAGCATTATCATCGGATTTAATTCATCCGTCAGATTATGGTCATACATTAATGGGAGAGAATTTGGCAAAACAAATAAAAGAAATTTTGTTTTAACCTATATGAATTATACAAAGGAGCATAAATTAGAATGAACAGTGCCTTGCAGGATTTTTTAATATATTTAAAAGATGTTAAAAATGCTTCCGGTAATACCATTGCTTCCTATCAACAGGATTTAAAAAGGTTGTTTGGTTATTTAGAAAAGCAAAACGTTACAGATACCCAGAAAATAAATGAGACTATCTTAAACTCCTATATTTTAAATATGGAACGAGAAGGAAGATCTCCAGCAACCGTTTCAAGACATCTAGCATCAATAAAAGCATTTATCTTATATTTAATAAAAAGAGGAATCCTACATGAAGATCCTACGGAACGTATGCATAATCCTAAGGTCGAGAAAAAAGCACCTGTTACATTAACATTAGATGAAATTAAGCGTTTATTTGAAGAACCAGATGTAAGCGGCTATAAAGGTATTCGTGATAAAGCGATGCTTGAACTACTATATGCAACGGGAATACGGGTGTCTGAACTGGTATCCTTACAAATTAGTGATGTTAATATTAAAAATAAATATGTAACCATTCGAAATATTAAGAATGAAAGAGTTATTCCCTTTGGCTCCATGGCAAAACAAGCGTTAGAAACCTATCTTTTACAGGCAAGAGATAAATTCGTAGATAAAGCGGAATCTGATATGCTTTTTACAAATCTTAATGGTGAAAAAATGAGCCGTCAGGGTTTTTGGAAAATCATGAAATCTTATGGAAAGGAAGCTGGAATAACAAAGGAAATTACACCTCAAATTTTACGACATTCCTTTGCTGTTCATATGATGGAAAACGGTGCTGACTTACAAAGTGTTGGAGAATTGTTAGGACATATTGATGTAACTTCAACCCAAGTTTATATGCAGGGACGACAAAAGAAATTAAGAGAAGTATACGTAGAAGCCCATCCAAGAGCTTAGAATCTGTAAAAATTGAAAGGGTACTAAAGTAAAGTTATGAATGATTACTTTAGTACCCTTTTATTTATATATGATCCGCAATATAGTAGAGTAATTTTTCAGATTCTTCCCAACCAAGACAAGCATCGGTTATGGATTTGCCATAAATATGTTCTGAAACTTTCTGGCTACCTGACTCTATATAACTTTCAATCATAACTCCTTTTACTAATTTTGCAATATCAGGATTTACAGAACGGCTGTGAAGAATTTCACCAACAATTCTAGGCTGCTCAGAGTATTTTTTATTTGAATTAGCATGATTGGCATCTATAATTGTAGCAGGATTAGCTAATTCTCTCTGATGATACATTTTTAATAAAAGTTGTAAATCTTCATAGTGATAATTGGGTAAGGATTGCCCATGTTTGTTAACAGCTCCTCTTAGTATGGTATGGGCTAATGGATTACCGGTAGTGCGAACTTCGTATTGACGATACAGGAAAGTATGACTTACTTGTGCAGCAATACAGGAGTTTAACATAACTGAAAAATCACCACTGGTTGGGTTCTTCATTCCGGCAGGAATATCCATACCGCTTATAGTAAGGCGGTGCTGCTGATCTTCTACGGAACGGGCTCCAACTGCAACATAGGAAAGTATGTCCTCAACATATGGCCAATTTTCTGGATATAGCATTTCATCAGCAGCAGTAAGTCCCGTTTCTGCAATGGCACGAAGATGCATTTTACGCATTGCTATTAAACCTTCATTTAAATCCGGCTCTTTTTCAGGATCGGGCTGATGTACGATACCTTTATATCCTTCTCCGGTAGTTCTTGGCTTATTGGTATAGATTCGTGGAATAATGATTAGTTTGTCGGATACTTTTTCTTGAACTTTTGCAAGACGTGAAATGTAATCACATACCGCATCTTCATTATCTGCGGAGCAAGGGCCTATAATAACTAGGAATTTATCTGAATCTCCAGTAATAATGTCTTTAATTTGGTTGTCCCTGTCTTTCTTCTTTAACGCATCTTTTTCCGGTAATGGGTATTCTGCTTTTAATTCTTCAGGCGAAATAACCTTTTTCTCGAATATGAAACTCATATAATATTCCCCTTTCTTTATTTATGAAAATTTGATTTCATTGAATTTCTAAGTTTAAGCTTTTCCATTGTATACTTTTTTTTATCACTAGTCAATTAAAATAGATAAAATTGAATATATATACAATTGAACTGATTGAATATAATTTAATACAGATAACTTCATATATTATTTTTTAGATTAGATTAATTATTTTTAGATTAATTATTTTTAAATTAATTATTTTACACTGGCATTTGCTATTCTAAAACATATTTATTTATATATTGCGTATATTTACTTAAAACTGTATGATATAAGAAAAGAAATTGTACAAACAGTATTGGAGGATCTATGATAGATAACAGAACACCAAAACCAGGTGATATATATCAACATTTTAAAAATAAACTTTATCAGATTATAACAGTTGCAATCCATTCTGAAACCGGAGAACAAATGGTTGTATATCAGGCATTGTATGGCAACTTTAAAACCTATGTACGCCCCCTTTCCATGTTTATAAGTGAAGTAGACCACATAAAATATCCGGAGGTTGTACAAACCTATCGCTTTCAACGTATTGAGCTGGAAGAGGATAAAGTTGAAAGTTCTGTAGAAAAAAGTTCTAAAGATAGATTAATAGATAACACTGCCTCTGGAAATATCCAGAATATATTGATGGATTTTCTTGATGCTAAAACTTATGAAGACAAGCTAAATATTATCATTGGTAAAAAGAAATATTTAAATGACCGCATTATTAATGACATGGCTGCCTCCATTGACTGTTCCATAGAAGATGGTAATCTGGAGAAGCGTATCCAGGATCTAATATATAATCTGTCAACTTTATCTCGGTTTGAATTTAATCGTTTTCGTTAATTAGGTTAGGGTGCTTTAATATTTAAATTAACCATGATATAGTATATTTGGTATTAGAAAACATGAAATATGCAAAGAGTAGGAGAAAGTGTATGTCTTCTTTTGTAGAATTAAGACAAGTTAAGAAGGTCTATAAAATGGGTGAAGTAACCATCCATGCTGTTGATGGTATTAACTTTGAAATAACTAAGGGCGAGTTTGTTGTTATTGTTGGACCTAGTGGGGCTGGTAAAACGACTGTGCTTAACATATTAGGTGGAATGGATAGCTGCAGCGAAGGAAATGTAGAAGTTGATGGAGTTGATATTAGCAAGTTTAATAACCGACAATTAACTGTATATCGAAGGGATGATATTGGTTTTGTATTTCAATTTTATAATCTGATTCAGAATCTGACAGCTATTGAAAATGTGGAACTGGCATCTCAAATATGTAAAAATCCATTAGATGCCAAGGCTGTACTAGAAGAAGTAGGTTTAGGTGATAGGTTATACAATTTTCCAGCCCAACTATCTGGTGGAGAACAGCAAAGGGTATCCATTGCCAGAGCATTGGCTAAGAACCCCAAGCTTTTATTGTGTGATGAACCTACGGGGGCTTTAGATTATAATACAGGAAAAGCAATTTTAAAATTATTACAGGATACTTGCAGAAAGAACGGAATGACAGTTATCGTTATTACTCATAACTCTGCCATTGCACCTATGGCAGACAGAGTAATAAAGATAAAGAATGGTAAAGTTAGTAAAATCACCATAAATGATTTACCCGTATCAGTAGATACCATTGAATGGTAAGCAGGAGTTAAGATGAAAAAGAAAGCAATCTTTAAGGATTTTATAGTTGAAATTAAAAAAAGTCTAAGTAGATTTTTCTCCATACTTCTTATTGTGGCTTTGGGAGTAGCTTTTTACTCTGGAATCCGCTCTACCAAGCCAGATATGCAATTATCTGCGGATACCTATTATGATGACAATAATTTTATGGATATCAGAGTGCTTAGCACATTAGGATTGACCGAAGAAGATGAAAATGCAATTCAACAGATCGAAGGAGTATATAAGGCCGAACCGGGATATTCGTTTGAAGCCTTATGCCAAACAGATTCCTCTTCTTTGGTTGTTAAATTATTTTCAATGCAAAATACAATAAATAGTATTAATATTTTATCTGGCAGGTTACCAAAAACTTCGACGGAATGTTTGGTTGATGCCCAGTTTATTGATTCTTCCGGTTATCAGATTGGTGATACCATAACAATCCAATTAGAAGAGGAAGATATTTTAGATAAATTAACCAATCAAACCTTTACTATTACAGGAATTGGTTCGACACCTTTTTATTTATCCAGGGAGCGAGGGAGTACCTCTATTGGAAATGGAAATATTAACAGCTTTATCCTTCTTTCTACTGACGCATTTCAAATGGAAGCTTATACAGAAATCTATGTAACTGTAGACAATGGAATTAGTTTTGTTAGTAATACCAAGGAATACGAATCTTTTGTAAAATCTGTAGTCAAAAATATTGAATCCATTGCTGATATAAGAAGAGAAGCAAGATATATAGAAATTATTGAAGAACCAACAAAAGAATTAGAAGAAGCAAAGATTGAGTTAAATCGTGAAGAAGCAAAAGCCAACAAAGAATTGGATGATGCGGCTAAGAAGCTTGCGGATGCTTCCTTAGAAATTCAAGATGGGGAAAAAAGTATTTCAGAAGCAAAATCGAAACTAGAAGATGGAAGAGTAGAGTTAGAACTTCAGAAAGAAAAACTAATCAAATCAGAAGATGAACTTGAAATTGCAGCAGATACACTAAGAAGTGGAGAAACCGCCCTTAACGAAAGTGTAATAGAGGAGTCAAAGAAACGCATTAAAGATGGCTGGGATGAAATTGCCAAAGCTGAAGAAAGGATTGCAGAAAGTGAATCCTTGATACTAGAAAAAGAGGCTGATCTTAAACTTGGTAAAGAAACATTAGCTGAAAATGAAAAGGAATATAAAGATGCTGTAAAAACTGCTGAGAAAGAGTTTTCAGATGCATGGAATAAAATTGCTGATAGTGAAAAGAAATTAAGTAAGCTGGAATATCCAAAATGGTATGTTTTGGATCGTAATAGTATTCAAACCTATGTAGAGTATGGACAGGATGCAGAGAGAATCGGCAATATTGGTAAAGTATTTCCTGCAATCTTCTTTCTGGTGGCTGCTTTAGTAAGTCTTACAACAATGACACGTATGGTAGAAGAAGAAAGAACCCAGATTGGAACCTTAAAAGCCCTGGGATATAGTAAAAGCATAATCGCCAGCAAATATATTATGTATGGCTTATTGGCTACGCTATTAGGTAGTATTATTGGTAATGCAGTTGGTGGTAAAGTTCTGCCCATTGTTATTATAACAGCTTACAAACTGCTTTATGCTAACCTACCAACTGTAATTACCCCTTACAATATTTATTACGGGTTAATTTCTACTCTGCTTGCTGTTATGACAACGACACTGGCGACCTTATTTGCCTGCTATAAAGAATTATTACTCCCTCCTTCCATGCTAATGAGGCCTGCTGCACCTAAACAGGGGAAAAGGGTAATATTTGAGAGAATTCCGTGGTTATGGAAACGTCTTAATTTTACTTCAAAATCTACCATACGCAACCTTTTAAGGTATAAGAAACGATTTTTTATGACGGTTTTTGGTATTGGTGGTTGTATGTCACTTTTATTGGTGGGATATGGACTTATGGATTCCATTGGAGCAATGTCAAGTGTTCAATATATTGACATATGGCATCAGGATGCCTCGGTTTTGTTAGACAATGAGGCAACAGAAGAAGAACTTAATGTGTTAATAGAGGGTCTAAGTAAGACAGAAAATATTGAAAATTCACTATTGATCAGTGAAGAATCCATGGATATTAGTTATCTCAAGTTTACTGAAAATTGCAATATATTAGTTCCAGAAGATAGTCAACAGATAAGTGAATTTGTGTCTTTTAGAAACAGGATAACCAAAGAAGAGTATGAATTAGAAGATGGTAGTGTTATTATTACTGAAAAACTGGCAAGCTTGCTTAATGCACAGGTAGGAGATACCATTAATTTAAGCAAGGATGAGACAAAGCCTATGGAAATAAAAATATCCCATATTATTGAAAATTATATGATGCATTATGTATTTATGACTAAGAATACCTATGAATCATTATTTTCATTAGATACAAAATATAATAAAATACTTTTAAAGACAAGCCAAATGACACAAGAAAGTGAAGATGCAATGGCTTTAAAATTACTGGAATTACCTGTAGTAACAAACATAACTTATACTTCTGACTTACAAAAGCAGCTGGATGATATGCTAAATAGCTTAAATATTGTAGTATTTGTTTTAATTGTGGCAGCTGGCCTCTTAGCATTTGTAGTATTGTATAATCTAAATAATATTAATATTAATGAACGGCAAAGAGAACTTGCAACATTAAAAGTGTTAGGATTTTTAGATATGGAAGTGGCAACTTATGTGTATCGGGAGAATGTGTTGCTTACCCTATTAGGGTCAATTGCAGGTGTGTTTTTAGGTATTATTATGCATCGATTTGTGATTCTTACTGTAGAAATTGATATGATTATGTTTGGCAGAACAATTAATTTCACAAGTTTTATTTATAGCACACTTTTAACTTTGGGATTTTCTGCTTTTGTTAATTTTGTTATGTTCTATAAATTAAGAAAAATTGATATGGTTGAATCATTAAAAAGTATAGAGTAGAAGGTATGATAATAGAATATAATAGATGGATTGTAATAAAGGAAGTCAAATAATTGAAGACAAATAAATGTTTAAGTTTATTTCAATATCATGGTCCTTTTTCTATTATATTCTATATGGCTTTATTTGCATTACTCTGGTATCTGATTATACCTCATACCTCTGTATATTACAGAAATGACTTCTTTGACCCGTACTTTCATAAGTTAAATAATGAAGATGTTACTTTAATAAAAGGGGAAGTTTTTAAGGTCTATCCTGTGGGTATAAATAAAAGAGTATATTATTCTTCAACAGATTTTAAAGTGGCTGATGTTAATATATTTGGCAATGTAATTGCTTATCGACCGGGAACTACATTTATTAAAGTTAAGGTAGAAGATGAAGTTTTTAAATGCAGAGTCAGGGTGATTAGTATTAGCCATAAGAATTTAGAATTAAATATTGGGGAAACTTATAAGCTTAAAGTTTATAATTTGTGGTTTGGTGTCAGCTGGAGCAGTAGTAATAAAGCAGTTGTTAAAGTAAATAGATTTGGTAAAGTTACTGCTGTTTCTAAAGGCAGTGCCACTGTTTATGGAGAAGTTAGAGGAAAAGTACTCTCATGTAAAGTTAAAGTAGAATAAAGGTCTAAAATTCCATAATTGGTATTAAAATAGTAATAATATTAAATTTGGACGTGAGGATTTCATGAAAAGATTTGGAGCACTTTTTATAGGTATGATTCTACTAATGAGCTCAATTTTTCCAATGAAGGTATGGGCAGAACCAAAAGAAAATCCCTTAGAAATCACATCAACAGCAGCCGTTTTAATTGAAGGCTCTACCGGAGAAATTATATATGACAAAAATAAAGATGAACAACTAAGGCCGGCAAGTATAACAAAGATTATGACTTTGCTTCTTATATTTGAAGCACTTGACAGTGGCAAAATAACCCTTTCTGACCAGGTTTCCGTTAGTGAACATGCAGCATCCATGGGTGGCTCCCAAGTGTACCTGGAACCATATGAAACACAAGATGTTGACACTATGATAAAATGTATTAGTATTGCAAGTGCTAATGATGCAAGTGTTGCTTTGGCTGAACATATTGCAGGTTCAGAAGAAGAGTTTGTGGCAAGAATGAATGCCAGAGCCAAGGAACTTGGCATGGAAAACACCAATTTTGTGAATTGTTATGGATTGGATACGGATAATCATTATTCTAGTGCCTATGATGTTGCTTTAATGTCTAGAGAACTTATTACCAAGCATCCGGAAATCAGTCAATATTCTACCGTCTGGATGGATACGTTTGTACATACAACAAAGAAGGGACAGACAGAATTTGGATTAACTAATACCAATAAGTTAATCAAACAGTATAATGGGATTACTGGCTTAAAAACAGGTTCCACCGGTTTAGCCAAGTATTGTCTTTCTGCAACTGCCAAAAGAGATGGAATGGACCTGATTGCTGTAATTATGGCTGCACCTGACACTAAAACAAGATTTAGGGAAGCATCAAAACTTTTAGATTATGGTTTTGC
>JAQSYR010000041.1 GCA_029256035.1 Anaerocolumna sp.
CCCTTCAATTTTCTCCATCCTCATCTTCCTCTCCTATCTGCTCGCAAAATGTCGAGCCATAATTTTGTTATATTTATATATTTTGCTATATTTATTTATTTTGTTATATTTATTTATTTATTTAGTTATATTAAAAATTAATATTATTATTTTTATATTTAATTTTATTTGATATTTCATTGAGATTGACTTTTTTAACTACCTGAAATCTCTTATCAAAAATAATATGAGATGAATTCTGATATAAGACTGCATAATAGTCCTCTCTTATACGAAAAATATATAAGGTATACTCCGTTGTTTTTAGATCTGCCAAATAACCTTTAATTCCCTCTAATAAATTACCGGTCTGTAATACAGTAAGATTCAATTCCCTATGAAGTTCAGAAAGTACAATCATAAATAGCAAATCCATATAGCTATATATACTTTTATTAAATATTGTATGAAAAATTGGAAATATCTCTGAGTTAACTTCAGCAACGGCTCTAATGTCCTCTACTGTGTAGCCAACTTCTGTAGCTTCAGGTGATAATATTTTAGCAAGCTCCTCTAGTGAATATCTATCCTTTAGTTCTTGTATTGCTCTTATTCTATTTAGCATTTGTTCTTTAGGAAAGAATGTTTCCTGCCCGGTAAACGAAGACTGTTTTATAAACCATTCTTCCGGAATCAATCGTTCTCGTTTCCAACGGTATAGCTGTCCGTAGGATATTCCCGTGATAGCAAGCAGTTCTCTTTTTGATATTAGCATTTGCCCCTCCTTCGTAACAATGTTTCGTTCCTGTAATTTACAATGTAGCATAACATTGTTACGTTGTCAATATTATTCCATGGGATTTTTTCAATTATTACATTTGTCATCTTTATTTTAATCCCAACCCACCGATTGAAACAGAGTCATCTAATTAAGCGTTTATGTTATAGAAAAAAATAAAATAGACTCTTGTCAAAGACTTGACTTTAATGCATATCTTCAATAGAAAAAAGCTTGCCGTATAAATACGGCAAGCTTTTATGTAAATAATATTTCAATCATTACTTAACTATAAAGGATATCAGAATTAATTAATCTGATTAGTAAATTCCTAAGCTTCCTAATATAATAGCAGGAATGGAAGCGATAATAGGGTGTTAATCCTGTAACTGTTAATAATGTTAATACTGCACCATTATGAGGTAAAGTATCAAGACCACCGGATGCCAAAGAAGCGATTCTATGGAATGCCTGAGGATCAATACCTTGTTCTGCAGCTACCTGCATAAAGTTAGCGCCTAATGCTTCTAATGCAATACTCATACCACCAGAAGCGGATCCTGTTGCACCAGCTAATAAGTTAACGGCTACAGCTTCAGAGATTAATGGAGTTCCAGGAATATTCAATAAAGCATTTGTTAATGTTTTAAAACCAGGTACAGATTTTACAACAGTACCAAATCCAACTGCTGCAGCTGTATTTAAAATAGCTGTAATAGATCCAACTGCACCTGTACTAACTGCTTTGGTAAATCCTTTGTATTTCTGGAAGCTTACTGCCATTGAAAGAAGAATACCACATAATAAAGCAATTACGATATCCCATTCTAACAGGTTCATTGTTAAAATAACTGCTAATAAAGGTAGGAATGACAATAATGGATTTGGCAATAATGAATAATCGATTGCTTCTACATTACCCTTCTTTTCTGGTTCTACAAACCCTTCCCCTTTTGCTGTGAATTTCTTCTCTCTGTAAGTCATCCACATCATACCACCTATAAATAATACTAAAGTTGCTGCGATACCCATAACAGGCGCTGCCATAGCAGTTGTACCAAAATATTTTGTAGGGATGATATTTTGAATTTGAGGTGTACCAGGTACTGCTGTCATTGTGAAGGTAAATGATCCAAGAGCAATTGCGCCAGGAATAAGTTTTCTAGTAATATTAGCTTCTCTAAATAATTCTAATGCTAATGGATACATAGCAAAAACTACTACGAATAAGCTGATACCACCATAAGTTAAAACTGCACAACCTACTACTACACTAAGGATGGCTCTTTTAGCACCTAACACTTTTGTCAACCAGTGTGCGATTGATTTTGCTGCACCAGTATAGTCCATTAAATTTCCGAAAATAGCACCAAGCATAAATACTGGGAACCAAGTCTGTACATATCCTGCAAGACCTGTCATATATGTAGTCTTATACATATCTAATAGATCAAGACCACCTGTTAAACCAACAACTAAAGCAGTAACTGGAGCAACCCAAATAATAGAATAACCTCTAAAAGCTAAAAACATTAAAAGCACTAATCCTAAAAGAATACCAAGCATAAATTACCTCCATTTGATGAGATTTTAAGCAATTCTAAATTGTAAGATTTTAATCTTTCGTTAAGACCTTTTGTTTAAGTCCTTTTTTAAACCTTTTGTTTAAGTCCTTATAATTCGGCCTTTGTTTCCATAATTGTTAAAGACCGTTTATTTTGGCAAGAGTAACATTGCCTAATTCATTATCAACCTGCTGTCCAGCCACAATCAATTGTGAATGTAGAACCAGTAATGAAATCACCTGTAGGTGAGCATAAGAATTTAGCAACTTCGCCAACATCTTCTGGCTCTAATAATTTTTTAACAGCAGCTTTTTGAAGCATAATGTCAGAAATAACCTTATCTTCAGGTATTCCATGAGTTTTGGCCTGATCAGCGATCTGTTTGTCTACTAAAGGAGTTCTTACATAAGAAGGACAAATGGAATTTACAGTAATTCCATATTTTGCACCTTCAAGTCCAGCTACTTTAGTTAATCCGCTAAGTCCATGTTTCGCAGAAACATAAGCTGACTTAAATTCAGATGCAACTAAGCCATGAATGGAATTTAAGTTAATAATTCTTCCCCATCCCTGTTCTTTCATAGATGGCCATACATACTTAGTTAATAAGAAAGGTGCAGTTAACATTAAGTTCATCATGAAATCCCATTTATCTTCTGGAAAATCTTCGATTGGACTTACAGTTTGAATACCTGCAACATTTACTAAAATGTCAACTTTAGAGAATTTCTCTAAAGCAAAATCAACAAGAGCTTTGCAATCCTGACGCTTACTTAAGTCAGTTTTAAAATATGCTCCACCAATTTTTTCTGCTTCTTCTTTTAATTTCTCTTCGCTGATATCAGCCATAACTACTTTAGCACCATCTTTTGCAAATGACTGAGCAACTGCTAAGCCAATTCCACTTGCGGCACCAGTAACGATACACACTTTGTTCTCTAACATGTTGTTATCCCCCTAACATTATTATTAAAGTCTAAATTATAGTAATTTTTAAACTTCAATTGGTTTTAAGTTTTCAGAAATGATTAAAGTTGCTCCTGTTGCAGCCTGTACCTGTTCAACAGTAAATTCCGGATTGATTTCTACTAATTCAATTCCTTTTTCCGTAACTTCCATAACACCCATTTCCGTAATAATTAAATCAACTGCATTTACAGCGGTAAGTGGCAGTGTACACTCTTTTAATATCTTGTGACTACCCTTTGCAGTGTGATTCATGGCAACAATAACCTTTTTAGCTCCGGTAACAAGATCCATGGCACCACCCATTCCTGGAACCATTTTACCTGGAACCATCCAGTTAGCTAAATTACCTTTTTCATCTACTTCCAAAGCTCCAAGAACGGTAGTATCAACATGTCCGCCTCTGATAATTAAGAAGGATTCTGCGCTGTCAAAAAATACTCCACCTGGATTTAATGTAACAAATGCACCACCTGCATTAACAAGATAAGAATCCTCTTCTCCTTTTGCAGGTGCTGGTCCCATACCAAGGAAACCATTCTCTGACTGTAAAGTAATTTCAATACCCTCAGGTATATAATTAGCAACCATAGTTGGAAGCCCGATACCTAAATTAACAACATCGCCATCTTTTAATTCCTTTGCAACTCTTCTGGCAATATACTCTTTTTCCATGTTAGCATCCATTACTTATCACCTCCTAATATGATATAATCCACAAATATTCCCGGAGTCATGATATCATCTGGATCTAGTTCACCAGCTTCAACAATTTCATCAGCTTCAACAATAACTAAGTCTGCTGCTGTTGCCATAATAGGATTAAAGTTTCTGGTTGATTTTTTATATCTTATATTACCTTTTGTATCAACTTTTGCTCCTACAATTAAAGCAACATCTGCTCTTAAAGGTTTTTCCAGTAAATATTGTTTTCCATCAACTTCAACAACATCTTTTCCATCTGCTACAACAGTACCTAACCCTGTTGGAGTGAGAACACCACCTAATCCAGCCCCTGCAGCTCTAATTCTTTCTGCTAAAGTTCCTTGAGGAACAAGTTCAACTTCCATTTCACCAGAATTCATCTGATTACCGGTTTCTTTATTTGTTCCAATATGGGAAGCAATTACTTTTTTAACTTGTCTGTTTACTATCAGCTTGCCGATTCCAACTTCAGGAAATGAAGTATCATTGGCTATTAATGTAATATCCTTTACACCTTTCTCAATAATTGCATCAACTAGTTTAAAAGGATTTCTAACACCTAAGAACCCGCCAAACATAATAGACATTCCATCATGAATCATGTCGGCTGCTTCTTCTAAAGTAATCAGCTTATTCACTATAGCTACCTCCTATACAAATATTTTATCTTCTTACAATTAAAGCAGTTCCTTGGCCACCACCGATACAAAGAGTTGCAAGACCAGTTTTCACATCTCTCTTCTTCATTTCGTTTAATAAAGTTACAAGGATTCTTGTTCCAGAACAGCCAATTGGATGTCCTAATGCAATTGCTCCGCCATTAACATTTGTAGTCTCAGGATTTAATCCTAAGTCTTTTACAACTGCAAGTGATTGTGCTGCAAATGCTTCATTTGCCTCTACTAAATCTAAATCATCTACTGTCAAACCAGCCTTATTCAATGCTTTTTTGGTGGAAGGAACAGGACCATATCCCATAATACTAGGATCTACTCCAGCTGATGCATAAGATACTATAGTAGCAAGTGGCTCAATACCTAACTCTTCTGCTTTTTCTCTAGACATTACCAGCACAGCTGCTGCACCATCATTAATTCCAGATGCATTTCCTGCTGTAACTGTTCCATCTTTTTTAAATGCAGGTCTTAATTTAGACAAACTTTCCAGTGTTGCACCAAATCTAGGGAATTCATCAGTATCAACAACAACTGGGTCACCCTTCTTTTGTGGAATAACAACTGGTACGATTTCCTCTTTAAATCTGCCGTCTTTTATGGCTTTTTCAGCTCTTAATTGGCTTTGTAATGCGAATTCATCTTGCTGTTCTCTGGTTAAATTCCATTGTTCAGCAATATTTTCCGCCGTAATACCCATATGATAGTTATTAAAAACATCTGTCAACCCGTCATTCACCATAGTATCAATAACAGTGCCATTACCCATTCTATAACCCCATCTAGCACCTGGCATAACATATGCTGACTGACTCATGTTTTCAGTTCCACCTGCAAGTATAACATCAGCTTCTCCAAGCATGATGGCTTGCGCAGCAAGTTCTACCGCCTTTAAACCGGAACCACAAACTTTATTCAGTGTAAAGGAAGGAACCTCAATTGGAATACCTGCTTCAACAGAAACCTGTCTTGCAACATTTTGTCCAAGTCCTGCTTGAAGAACATTACCAAAGATTACTTCATCTACTAATTCCGGTTTTACATTTGCTCTACTTAAAGCTTCTTTCGCAACTAATGCTCCCAGTTTTACTGCTGGAACATCTTTCAGGCTTCCACCGAAACTGCCTATTGGTGTTCTTACAGCACTTACAATAACCGCGTCTCTCATTACAAACCTCCTACACATACAATTCTTTTGATTTGTAAATATATTACCAAATACATTTACAAAAACCTTTCATAGTTACGACCGTACTTATCTATTGAAACCATAAATACGCTTTTTCTTAATTCCTCCTTCTTTAATTTTTTTTACATAATCTAAGTTTAATATATAAAGGGACATATTTAAATTTAAGCGATTAACTGGTTGGTTATCTCGTCTAAGTGGTTTGTAACTATTTTACTTTTTCAATGTTAATTTGCATAAAAATTCTATTATTCAAAATTAATTTATGTGCCATTTAACCAAAAAGACAGGCTTAAAACACTAAAATTAATGTTCGAATCCTGTCTTTTTATGTATAATTTTACACACCTAATATTAATAATTTTTACTCTTAATCCTCATTAATAAGAACCTGTACGTCGAAGGTAAATGGTTCTGGAGTCACTTCCAAAGTTCCATAATATTTATTAATGATATTCTTTACACTTTTTAATCCCAGTCCATGATTTAATTTATCTACTTTTGCTGTTTTTAATATTCTGTTCAGTCCATTTCCCGGCATACTGTTCTTAATATCAATAAATACATTTCCTTTGTGATATCCTATTTTAATTTCAATAAATCGGTTTTCTACGTCACATTTTTCGCAGGCCTCTATTGCATTATCTAACAAATTGCCAAGTAATACCCCTAAATCTACTGTGTTAATGTTTAACTTTGACGGTATCTGAATATCTACATCTACAAGAATATTAAACTGTTCTGCATATAGTAGTTTTGTATTTAAAATAGAATTCACTATACTATTTTGCGTATAGACCTTTGCACTTGTTTTATCAATGGCAGACACAATACTTCTTAATGCTTCTGCCGCTTCAAAATATTCCCCATTCTCAAAGAGCTGCAAAATGGCAATTTGTTGATTTTTTAGATTGTGCCTGATGCTTCTTATTTCAATCTGATTTTCTTCCATGTTTTTATAATATTCATTTTTATATAATAATTCTTGTTCCAGCAGTTTCTTTTCCATACTTTCTTTAAATAGCATATTATATAGATCAAATATATAAAAAACTAAAATATTCATATATAATATTCCTAATGTTATAAGAACAGAAAGATAAGGGCTAACAATATTTTCATTTACAAGCAAGGCGGAAAAAGCATAAACAAAAGCGATTGTAATAAATGGAATAATACCAAACAAAACAGATAAACGTAGAGAAACATGTTCATTATGACGCATTTTCATTTTACATATAACATGTACAAACAAATACTTTAATCCTACATCAAACAAAATAGAAAAATACAGATATAATTTATTTTTTTCCATTAGTATTAAGAAAAAATTCTTGTCTGGGATATTCACAAATAAGATAGTAGATAATAAGGAAGCAACAAGTAAAATTCCTATGTATAGACTATTTAATACAATTTTATTTTTGTAATTAACTTTATATATGCTGCTTATAGCAAACACATTTAAAGTAATACCCAGAATGATAAGATATATATTATTGAAAAATAGATTAACAATGGTCATCATAATACTGCAACCACCACCCACAACAAATGGTAGCAACCTACTAATTTCCAACTTTTTGTGTTGGTAAAAAACATTCATATACTTATAAGCCAATAATGTTTCCATAACATTTACACTTAAGTAAAACAGGGCATCCATCATTAATGACACATCCTCTCTTTAACATATCGCAAATAAGCCTGTTTAAATTCAATTTTATTCCTTCTGCTTAATGGAAGTTCACTTTTATCATCCAAAATAATAGTATCTTTCTTCACAATGGTCACAAATTCCATATTTACAATTACAGAAGGATAAGATTTAGCAAAGTTACGTTTATTCAGGTTATTAAATATTTCATTTACAGTTAAATTACATTTATAGAGCTCACCACCTGCCATATGTATCAAAAGTAATCGCTTTACTTTTTCTATATACACAATTTTATCGCAATTTAAATTATAATATTCTTTGTCATACTGAAAGAATAGTTTTGTCTTACTTTCATTTAAATAATTTTCAATATCTTTAAGGATTGATATAAATTTATCACGTGTTACAGGTTTTTTAAGAAATCGGAACGCTTGTACCTCAAAAGCTTGTTCCATATATTCCGAATGACTTGTAATGAAAATGATAATAGCCTTAGAGTCTTCCTCTCGAATCTTCCTGGCTGTTTCTAATCCACTACTACCTGGCATTTCTATATCTAAAAAATACACATCATAATTTGTCTGATTACGTTTACGATACTCTAAAAGTTTATTACCTGATGAAAAACTGTCATAATCTACGTTGTAATAACTTGCTTTATCTATATGATCTTCCATCAAATTGATTGTCATGTTATCATCGTCACATACCGCAATCCTTAACAATAAAACATTCCTCCTTTTTATTTAAATGTGATTCATATAATATGAATCCATAATAATTTAGCAACATTTAAAATATATTAAGTCCACGTAAAAATTATTACATGAACATTATATCATGTTTTATATAATTTTCATATATTTTTTTTGCTAATTCTTTATTGTTAAGTAATTATCACTATTGATAATTTTACATTCCTAAATAATGTTTGTAATTTGTGTTATTTTTAACAATCATCCACTTAATTTTAAAGATATGTTATACTAATATTCATAAAATATTTAAATATGATCATTTTTACCAAACCCAAGTGCTTACCCACTTTCACTTTAGTGACGCAAAAAAGCATATCCCTACAATATTTAAATTATAGTGATATGCTTTGGCTTTCATCAGGACTTGCCTTTCCCTTCGGACGATCTGCGCCATCTGATTATATATACACTGACATTCATAACTTTACCAGACCTATGACTATTCTTGATTGGCCATTTCATTTAACTCATTGGTTAAGCCTAATAATTCTTCCAAACTTGCTGTTGTTTCTTCAATAGCAGCTGACTGTTGTTCTGTATTAGACATGGTTGAGTCTGAAATTTCAAAAGTTTTCTGAACAGATTGATTAATTTCTGAAGTTAACTTTACAATCTTAAGTGCAGTTTCTTTTGAGCTCTGGGAAAGGTTTCTAATTTCAGTAGCTACAACAGCAAAGCCTCTTCCTGCTTCACCTGCCCTTGCTGCTTCAATAGATGCATTTAACCCAAGCATTTTAGTCTGATCGGCAATATTCTTAATAGAATCCAATATAGTATTAATTTGGGAAGATATATTTTTTACATTAATAATTTCCCTATTTAAGTTTTCTTGATTACTTAAAACGGTAACAGAAGAGGCGGCAAGCTCTTCCATTGTTGCTGAAATCTGAGAGAAACTTTCTAATAAGTCGTTACTCATATACTTTAGTACATATTTTTGATATCCAATCTGAGACAGTGCATTTGCAATAATAAAAAGTACTTCTGCTCCCGCCCGTATATTTTTTTCAGAAGTTATATTCACTTTATTCACTGCATCAATATATTTATCTTCATTTACACCTATTTCCCTGGCTGTCTTTCGAAACTCATCTTCCTTTGGTTTTTCAGTTAGAATCTGTCCTCCAAGTATAGTTCCTATCTGTGTTCCATTTATCATAATTGGTGCTGCAAAATCTATTAACCCAGCATGACATTTATATATGTAAGGTCGTCCTGTTCTGGCTGCTTCTTCTCCACCAATTTTATGAGATTTCGCACATCTGTCATCACCAATCTTAGTAGAATGAGTATAGTTTTGACAAAAACTTGTATAAGAACTTGGTTTTGTAACCGGATCACCATTCATATCTACTGTTACACTTGCAATATTCATACTTTCTGCGAAATTATCCTGAAACTTTTGTAATAAATCGAGATTCAACACATCTTTTAATTGAATCTTAGAAAGATTTGAATTATTTTTGTTAGTCATGGCATTTTCCATATTTGTCCTCCAAATGTAGAAGTATATTTTTTAAGTATGTAACATAATAGCATACTATCGCC
>JAQSYR010000251.1 GCA_029256035.1 Anaerocolumna sp.
ATTATTACTATACTCATAAAGGCAAAGTCGAATTGTGTTTGAACCTAGATCAACAATGGAGTAAATCATATAGAGTACCTCCTCTAACATAACAATATCTATTTTTTCTGTATGTACACAGAATATTACACGAATGTAAATATTATGTTAAAGTAATATAAATTCTAGATTTTTTTGTCGAACAAACACACGTAAATATTCCATTTTCAGCAAATCACGGTTTAATTAATTCTGCATTATAAAGAATTATAACTTTTGCAAAAGTTAATAAAGGTATTTTGAAAATACTTATTTTTAATATGATATAAAAAGCCAAAAATGCAGGCCCTAAAAGACCTGCATTTTTGGCTTTTCATATTTTAGAACGGAAATCCTCCGCCTAGGCTTCCTAATCCACCGGCAATGCTGTTCATCGCTGCCTGAGATTCTTCTTCCATCTTGCGGAATGCTTCATTGACAGCTGCAACCACAAGATCTTGAAGCATTTCGATGTCATCTGGATCAACTACTTCAGGGGATAAGGTAATAGAAGTAACTTCTTTCTTTCCTGATACCTTAACAGTAACAGCGCCGCCGCCAACAGAAGCTTCCCATTCTTTCTCTTCCATTTCTTTGGTCTTCTCTTCCATCTGCTTTTGCATTCTCTGGGCCTGCTTCATTAAATTATTCATAATTTATATTTTTTATTATCTTTGTTAAGTCCGGAATATCCTCTATGGATTCCTTTCCTTGTGTTATTAACTTTGTTTGGACTTCTACCTCTTTATGAATGGTTTTAGCGATTACTGCCTTGATTTCTTTCATGTGCTCTTCTCTGGAAACCAGGTCTTTGTCAATAGCCTCTGTAAATACCAGTAACAAAGTATTATTATTACCTATGCTTGGTCTTGCTCCTGCCAAAACTGCTTTTATTAACGGAGAAGTAGACGCTACAATATGGTTCCAGCTTTTTGCAACCTCTTTTAAATCC
Organism: Anaerocolumna sp.; assembly: GCA_029256035.1. Classification (GTDB taxonomy): domain Bacteria; phylum Bacillota; class Clostridia; order Lachnospirales; family Lachnospiraceae; genus Anaerocolumna. The sequence goes on from JAQSYR010000251.1 coordinate 971, forward strand.
TCCGGAACTGCCTTTGGTAAAATAATTTCTTTCTTTTCTTCCTGTACAGGTGGAATGATCACATTACTTCCAGGTGCAACAGGAGCTGAAATTACTCCATTCTCTAGTTTACCTTCCAGGAGACGTATTCTGTCCAGTATTGATCTCTGATCTGATTCCATCTGGGGACGACACAACTTAATTAAGGCAACTTCAACCAGAATTCTCTTCTGAGATGCATATTTAATCTGATTGGAAAGATCAGAGAATATACGGATATATCGTATTAATGTTTCAAGTTCGATTTGTTCTGCCTGTCTTTGAACCAGCCCAAGGTTGTCCGTAGATACATCAATCATTTCTGAAGGATTATCAGAGGTTTTCACAAGTAAGAGATTTCTTAGATACCAGGTGAAATCAACTGTAAACTGGGAAAGTTCCCTACCTGAAATAATAAGTTCCTCTATTAGCTTCATACAATCTGCTACGGAATTTTGCAGTACAAAACCTAAGAGCCTTGCAAATATTTCTACATCAACAGCACCAAGTACTTCTAGCACATTATCATAGGTAAGTTTTTGGCCAAAATAAAATGCAATGCATTGGTCTAATAAGCTTAAGGCATCACGCATAGAGCCATCGCCCATGCGAGCAACATACCGTAGCGCTTTTTCCTCTGCATCCACCTGTTCCTGTTCTATCAGCTCCGAAAGCCTTGCTGCGATTGTATCAATGGTAATTCTTTTAAAATCATATCTCTGGCATCTGGATAGTATGGTAATTGGGATTTTATGAGCCTCTGTAGTCGCAAGTATAAATATTACATAGGATGGTGGTTCTTCTAAGGTTTTTAATAATGCATTAAATGCTCCCGTGGAAAGCATATGAACTTCATCAATAATATATACCTTATATTTACCTTCCGTAGGTGAATACCTTACTTCATCTACAATTTCCCGAATATTATCCACCCCATTATTAGAAGCAGCATCAATCTCAATTACATTCATGGATGTCTGATTGCTGATTGCTTTACACATGGAACATTCATTACAGGGATTCCCTTCTACTGGATGCTCACAATTGACTGTTTTAGCCAGTATTTTTGCTATGGTTGTTTTACCTGTTCCTCTTGTGCCACAGAATAAATATGCATGGCCGATTCGGTCCGCCATTATCTGATTTTTCAATGTGGTCACGATATGATCCTGACCTTTCACATCATTAAAGTCAGTAGGTCGGAACTTTCTATAAAGAGCCGTATATGACATTCTTGCACTTCCTCTGTTTCTATTCGAATTTATTTTACCAATATCATGTCTAATTGTCAAAAGTTTGTTTCTATGATCTATTTTGTGTTTATCTATTTTTCTATTTATCTATCTTTTTATTTGTCTAATTTTTTCCAATAAACAAATACTTTTTCTCTCTTAATGCAGTTTCTATCTTATCTAATATTGCTTCTGAATCAGCCTCTACTGTATGTAGATGAAGGTTAGCTTTTATTTACTGCACGAAGCAATGCAATATCCTGAACAATTACCTGTCGGCTTACCCCTAACTTTTTAGCAAGTAAGGTTCCTGATATGGGTTCTTTACTTTGTTTTAGTATCTCAATAATTTTATCCCGGCGTTCCTGCCCTTCCACTGTAATCCCTCCATTCCTATTCTATACTAATTCATTACTGTTATTGTATCTTAACCTCCCACGAAATGCAAGTTATAAGCTGTTCCTATTAATCACTTACGTCAGAAAATGGGGATGTTGCATAACGAAGTTAAGAGAAACCGGACTAGGTTTTATGATATAAGCCAAGTTTCTAATTTTATCGTTTTTCAACAACCCCATGATTAAATAAATGGATTTTCTAGGTTAAGATATTTTTCTTGCAACTGCCCCATCATCCCCAGGTGGCGGTGTAATCTCCGGAGTCGTATTAGGTACCGGCATCTCTTCGGGTCTTGTATTCGGTTCAATTACTGGCGGAGGACTTGGAATGTATTCCGGCTTAGGTGTGGACGGGATGGCGGGTGCTCTTTCCGGCGGCATTATTTCAGGTGTCGGTTCTCTATCGGGTTTCTTTTTTAATACTATTTCTTGAAAGATGAAAATGTCCTCATTCATTTTTTATCCTGCCTTTTTACTCTTTGAAATATTATTCCATCTCTTATAAATAATATTTCCATAAAGGTATAAAATATACGTAACTGAAATTTAATCACAACTTAAAAAAGGTTACCACAAATTTAATTTTGCAGTAACCATCTATTTTACTAACTATTTTGTTGTGAATCTATTGCCACATATTTGTGCTTTTACATTTCGGACATTTTAAAGTTGCCATGTTCATTCCCTCCCTATACTTACTTGGAGTTGAAGTATCCACTGGAACACTACCGGAACAAACAGAGCTGGAAGCATATTGATTGCTTTAAATTTTAAGGTTGTCATTAAATTTAGACCAACACATATGATTAATGTATAGCCAACCATGGTTACCTGAACTAATAGTTCGCCTACCAGGACATTGCTAAGTACACCTGCCAACAAGGCAATAGAGCCTTGATATAACATAACCGGTATGGCAGATAACATTACTCCAACACCTAAACTTGCTGCCAATATTACGGCTGTAACGCCGTCAATAATACTTTTGGTAAACAGTGTACTATGATCACCACTAAGTCCACTATTAATTGAACCAATAATGGCCATAGCTCCTATGCAAAAAAGACTAGAAGCCGTAACAAAACCGCTGGTAAAACCATCTATTTTAAACTTATGCTCTAAACCTTCACTAAAATTATTAAATCTATCATCTAATTTTAAAACTTCTCCAACTAGAGTTCCTATTGCAAAACTTACTACCAGTAAAAGTTCACCGTTACTCTTTAGTGCCCCATCCGCATTTACTGAAAACATGGTGGAAATAACACCATTTAACCCTATAATTACTACAACAATTCCCATTGCTTTGTTAATACTGCCTTCTATACTTTTTGATATACCTTTTTTAAAAAGCAGACCAATGATTCCACCGATGAAAACTGCTGCTCCATTCACTAATACTCCTAACATACAGGCACGTACCTCCACTACATTTTACTCACGAATTTTACACACGAAGAATATTATATACCTTTTTCCCGTGAATAAAAAGAGTAATTTTATATATCCATTAATAACCCTATATTTGTCTATACTTTCGGTTCTCCTTTTGATATAATAATGAACAGATTTTATAAAATGCTACCAGACATGAAATTAAAGATACCTAACGATAGATTAGTAGAAATGGAGCCGTATATGTTTCGATTATGGGCAAAAATATGGAAA
>JAQSYR010000042.1 GCA_029256035.1 Anaerocolumna sp.
AATATTATGATGTCAGATTGTGCGGCTGAATTTGAAAAACTTCCGTGTATCATTGACATCGATATCTTAAGGAATATACTATATCATGGTGTGTGGACTAAATTTGATTCCATACCCAATGAGAATAACAAGATAGAGGAAGGTACTTATTATGATAATGGATCCCTATAAAGTGCTTGGTGTTTCACCAAGTGCGTCTAATGACGAAATTAAAAAAGCATACAGAGAATTAAGTAGAAAATATCATCCGGATTCCTATATGGATAATCCTCTTGCTGAATTAGCTGAAGAGAAATTTAAAGAAGTTCAACAGGCGTATGACCAGGTAATGAAGGAAAGAGAAGGTGGATTTACCGGAAGCAGTGCAGATTATGGAAGGCATTCTACCGGTTATTCTGGCAGTTCTGAAACAGAATCTATGGAACTGAATGCAGTATTAAACTATCTTAACGCAAGACATTATAGAGAAGCCCTGACTGCTCTTTCTGGTATCACCAATCGTTCTGCCAGATGGTATTACTATAGTGCGATAGCTAATGCGGGAGTGGGCAATAATTTAGAAGCTTCTAATCATGCAGAGCGGGCAGCTTCCATGGATCCTGGCAATAAAGAATATTCAAATCTCTATCAACAGTTACAATGGAGAGGACAAAGATACCAAAATACACGTTATGATACAGGCTCTGGTTACGGAACCGGTAATTTATGTTGTGATTTGTGGTGCGCGGATACCATATGTGAATGTATGGGAGGCGATTTGTGCTCATGTTTTTAAGTACGAAAAAGCTTGCTTTTTTAGGACTCTTACTTGCAATTACTGTTATGTTGGTAGTAGCCAGTGGAATTTTAGAATTTAATACTCTTTTTTTACTGGTAGCGGCTTCTTTTTGTATCGGGGTTGCAATTCGGGAATGTGGATTAAGATATGGTATTGGATTTTACATTGCAAGTGTTTTGCTTAGTTTTATTCTTGCACCAAATAAACTTTATGTCTTTACTTTTTTGTGTTTTGGTTTATATCTGAGTTTAACTGACCTAGCCTGGGAGGTACTTGCAAGACATAAAACAATAAGAAACACAAAAATGATATTTTGGTTTATTAGATTTTTCCTTTTTAATCTTTTATATATTCCCATAATATTATTATTACCCAATTTATTTTACCAAGGTAAAATTAACACTCCAATCATTGGAATCCTCTTATTGGGAGGACAGTTTGGACTAGTGCTGTATGATAGAGCATATAATTATTTTCAAAATTCTTTATGGAATAAAATAAGAACACATTTTCATTTTGATTAAGATTAATCCATAGGATGGAGGATAAGGATGAAGGTCACAATTTATACAGACGGAGCAGCCAGGGGAAATCCAGAAGGACCTGGTGGTTATGGAACAATCCTTGTATACGTGGATTCTAAAGGAATAGAGCATAAACGTGAATATTCCGGTGGATATAAAAAAACTACAAATAATCGTATGGAATTAATGGCGGCAATTATTGGATTAGAAGCTTTAAATAAACCTTGTGATGTGGATTTGTATTCAGATTCCCAGTATGTCATAAAAGCTTTTAATGAACATTGGATTGATGGATGGATGAAAAAAGGCTGGAAGCGGGGAAAAAATGAGCCAGTGAAAAACATAGATTTATGGAAGAGACTCTTAAAAGCAAAGGAGCCTCATAATGTTACATTTCACTGGGTGAAGGGACATAATGGTCATCCACAAAATGAACGTTGTGATGTACTTGCAACCTCAGCTGCAGATGGAACAAATCTAATGGAAGATGTTATTATGGAATAACCAATGAGTAGAAGGGACGAACAAAGGAATGGCTGAATTAACACCAATGATGCAGCAGTACATGGAAATTAAAAACCAATATCAGGATTGTATATTATTTTATCGTCTTGGGGATTTTTATGAGATGTTTTTTGACGATGCCTTAACTTGTTCCAGAGAACTAGAAATTACATTAACTGGGAAAAACTGCGGATTGGAAGAAAGAGCACCTATGTGCGGCATTCCCTATCACGCAGTAGATGGTTATCTTAGCAAGCTAATCAGTAAAGGATACAAGGTTGCAATTTGCGAACAGGTTGAAGATCCTAAAGCATCAAAAGGTATTGTAAAAAGAGAAGTAATTCGAATAGTTACACCTGGAACCAATCTAAATACTCAATCTTTAGAGGAAGATAAAAATAATTATCTCATGGGGATTGTACATACAGTAAATGCTTATGGCATTAGCGTAGTTGATATTACAACGGGTGACTTTTATGTGACGGAAGTGGATTCTGATAGAAAACTGCTAGACGAAATAAACAAATTTAATCCTTCAGAAATTATTTGCAATAGTACCTTTATGGTAAGCGGTGTAGATATAGATGATTTAAGAAACCGATTGCAGACATCAGTTTCCGATTTAGAACCCTGGTATTTTGATGAATCATTATGTATAAATGCAATGAAGGAACATTTTAAGGTATCGTCTTTAGCAGGACTTGGTCTAAAAGATTATACCATAGGAATTATTGCCGCTGGTTCAGTTCTATTATATCTTTTAGAAACCCAAAAAAATGCCCTTACACATTTAACTAAAATTACTCCATATATTACTAATAAATTTATGCTCCTTGACAGTTCTACGAGACGTAATCTTGAATTGGTAGAAACCCTTCGTGAAAAACAAAAAAGAGGTTCTTTGTTATGGGTTCTCGATAAAACCAAGACAGCAATGGGGGCCAGATTACTTAGAAATTATATTGAGCAGCCTTTAATTGATAGAGATGAGATTAATCATCGTTTAGATGCAATTGCTGAACTTAATCATTCGGTTATCACCAGAGAAGAAATTAGGGAGTATTTAAATCCTATCTATGATTTAGAAAGATTAATGAGTAGAATAAGCTATAAAAGTGCAGGACCAAGGGATTTAATTTCCTTCCAGTCTTCCATTGCCATGATCCCTCCCATTAAGTATCTACTTCAAAATTCTTCCAGTGATATATTAAAACAAATTCAGGTTGAACTTGATCCATTGGAAGACTTACAGTTATTAATCAGTAACTCTATCATGGAAGAGCCTCCAATAGGCATAAAAGAAGGAGGTATTATAAAGGATGGCTTTCATGAAGAAGTAGATAAGTTAAGAAGTGCAAAAACAGATGGAAAGAAGTGGCTGGCTGAATTAGAAACCAAAGAAAAAGATAATACAGGAATAAAGAATCTTAAAGTTAAGTTTAACAGGGTTTTTGGATATTACCTGGAAGTAACCAATTCATATCAGAATCTGGTTCCAGATCACTGGATCAGAAAACAAACCCTGGCCAATGCTGAACGATATACCACACCTGAATTAAAGGAACTAGAAGATGTAATTCTTGGGGCTGAAGATAAGCTATTCTCCTTAGAATATAATATATTTTGTGACATAAGGGATCAGATAGCAGGAGAAGTAAGTCGTATTCAGCAAACAGCCAAAGCATTAGCTAAACTAGACGTTTTTTCTTCTTTGGCATTGGTTGCGGAACGAAATAATTTTATACGACCGAATATAAATCTTGAAGGTACTATAGATATTAAAGACGGCAGGCATCCTGTGGTAGAACAAATGATTTCAAATAATATGTTTGTTGCTAATGATACGTATTTAAATAACCAGGAACACCGGGTATCTATAATAACTGGCCCAAATATGGCGGGTAAATCTACCTATATGAGACAGACAGCATTAATTGTATTAATGGCTCAAATAGGAAGCTTTATCCCAGCATCTTATGGGGATATTGGAATTGTAGATCGAATTTTTACCCGAGTAGGTGCATCTGATGATTTAGCTTCTGGACAGAGTACTTTTATGGTGGAAATGACAGAAGTAGCCAATATTCTTAGAAATGCAACGAAAAATAGTTTGCTGATATTGGATGAAATCGGAAGAGGTACCAGTACATTTGATGGTTTAAGTATAGCATGGGCGGTTGTTGAACATATAAGTAATCCTAAGTTATTAGGAGCTAAAACTTTATTTGCAACCCACTATCATGAACTGACAGAACTGGAAGGGAAAATAGACAGTGTAAATAATTATTGTATCGCCGTAAAAGAACAAGGAGAAGATATTGTATTTCTTCGTAAAATTGTAAAAGGCGGTGCCGATAAGAGTTATGGGATTCAGGTTGCTAAACTGGCTGGGGTACCTGATAGCGTATTACTGCGAGCAGGAGAGATTGTGGATGAGTTAAGTCAAAATGATATTGCAGAGAAAGCAAGAACCATAAAGGCTTCTACGGATTTGGGAAAAGATAAGAATGCAATCCATAAGACCAGAAAAAGCAAGGACGAAATACCAGATCAGATGTCATTATTTGATTATTCCGGAGATGAAGTAGCAAAAGAAGAAATTTTGATGGAAGTTAAAAATATAGATTTAAATAAAATGACACCAATGGATGCAATGAATTTTTTATATATGCTCCAAAAGAAAGCGAAAGAGAAAGAATAAGTTTTATCTTTTAAGATAAAACAAAGACATAATATAATTATGTAAACCAATACAGCGGATGGAGGTGATACTATGTCTAGAATTAATGTCTTAGACCAAAATACAATTAACCAAATTGCAGCCGGAGAAGTTATTGAACGACCTGCCTCTGTAGTGAAAGAATTAGTGGAAAATGCCATTGATGCAGGAGCAAATGCAGTTACAGTAGAGATAAAAGATGGAGGTATTAGTTTTATCAGAATTACTGACAATGGATCAGGAATTGAAGAAGATGATATACCTTTGGTTTTTTTACGTCACACTACAAGTAAAATTCGCACAGCAGAGGATTTACTAAGTGTATCAAGTTTAGGATTTCGTGGTGAGGCATTATCTAGTATTGCCGCAATTGGACAGGTAGAATTAGTAACAAAAACAAGTGATGCCTTCACAGGCATACGTTATCAGATAGCCGGAGGGGAAGCGAAGGAGATGGAACATATCGGATGCCCTAATGGTACAACTTTTATTATTCGTAACATATTTTTTAATACTCCAGCAAGAAGGAAATTTTTAAAGTCTCCCGTAACAGAAGCTGGATATATAAGTGATTTAATGGAGCGTTTGTCAATTTCTCATCCTGGTGTATCTTTTAAATTTATTAATAATAATCAGATTAAACTTCATACCCCAGGTAATAATCTGCTCAAAGATATTATCTATAATGTATATGGGAGAGAAATATCATCCCATCTTCTGTCGGTGGAAGGAAGTATCAGCCAGGTCACAATCCAAGGCTATATCGGAAAACCTTTGGTATCACGTGGAAATAGAAATTATGAAAATTACTTTATTAATGGAAGATATATTAAAAGTAATCTGATAAATAAAGCCATTGAAGAAGCATTTAAACCCTATACCATGTCTCACAGATATCCATTTACATCAATCCATTTAAAAATTGACAGCGAATTAATTGATGTAAATGTTCATCCCGCTAAGTTAGAAATTCGATTTAAAAACGGAGATGAAATATATCAATTAATATATCAAACCATAAAAAATGTGTTAGATGGCAGGAATATGATTCCAGATATTAAGCTGACAGAGGAGAAAGAAACTACTGCAGTTATAAAAAATGTTCCGGAACCTTTTGAAGAAAATAGAAGAAAAACGGACGCCCAAATTGGCTTTTCAAAGCCTGACAAATTTGAACACTCTATTATATATACAAAAGATAAAAATGAAAAAATAAATGATACTGAAATTGGAAAGTTAAATGAAGTGACTTCATACGGTGGAAATCTGGTAAAAGAAGCTCAAATTTATAAAATGAATCAAGAACATTCTGATCAGCTTTCCTTTTTGTCTGAAGAAGCAAAAATTTCTCATAGAATCATCGGACAAGTTTTCTCAACTTACTGGATTGTTGAATATGGCGATAAGATGTTTTTAATTGATCAGCATGCAGCTCATGAAAAAGTATTATACGAAAAAACCATTAGCTCTTTAAGACAAAAAGAGTTTAATTCGCAACTTCTTGAACCACCTCTAATATTAACATTAAGTATGAGGGAAGAAGAAGCAGTCAAAAAATATGGGAAATTATTAAATCAAATTGGTTTTGAATTTGAAGAATTTGGTGGTAAAGAATATGCTTTTCGAGCAGTACCTGGTGATTTATACGGGCTTGCAAAGCAAGAAATACTTATTGAACTTATTGACGGCTTGGTAACGGAGGTGTTTTCCGATACACCGGAAATTATTTTAGAGAAGATTGCCTCCTTATCTTGTAAAGCAGCAGTTAAAGGAAATCACAATATGTCTCAAAGTGAAGCCAATGCTTTAATTGAACAGCTGCTTACATTGGAAAATCCATATTTTTGTCCCCATGGTAGACCAACTATAATTTCAATGAGTAAGTATGAACTGGAGAAAAAATTTAAACGAATTGTTTAAGAAGACAAAGGAAGAAGTTTATGAAAAAACCTTTAATTATTTTAACCGGACCTACAGCAGTAGGAAAAACGAAATTATCCATCCAACTTGCCAAAAGAATAAATGGAGAGATTATATCTGCTGATTCTATGCAAGTATATAAGTATATGAATATTGGTACTGCTAAAATCAGGTTAGAAGAGATGGAAGGTATCAAACATTATCTTATTGATGAATTTGATCCAAAGGAAGAATTTAATATTGTAAAATTTCAAGAGTATACCTATAAATATCTGAATGAAATTTATGCAAAAGGTAAAATACCTATTATTGTTGGAGGAACTGGATTTTACATTCAATCCGTGCTATATGGAATTGATTTTGAAGAAAATCAAGCAGATACTTCCTATAGGGAAGAATTAGAAATCCTTGCAAACGAAAAAGGTGCCACTTATTTACATGAAATGCTGGCTAAAGTTGATGAAAAATCTGCCCAGGACATACATTCTAACAATATTAAAAGAGTCATTCGAGCATTGGAATATTTTAAACAGACTGGAAATAAAATATCGGAACACAATGAAGTGCAAAGACAAAAAGAGTCACCATATAATTTCGCTTATTTTGTTTTGAATGATGATAGGAAAATTTTATATGAAAGAATTGATAAACGTGTCGATGATATGATAAAGGAAGGCTTGTTAGAGGAAGTAAGAGAACTTTTGGACAGAGGCTGTACGAAAACTATGGTTTCCATGCAAGGAATAGGATATAAAGAAATTATCGACTATCTTGAAGGGGTTTGTACTTTAGAGGAAGCAATCTATATTTTAAAAAGAGATACCAGACACTTTGCTAAAAGACAACTGACTTGGTTTCACAGAGAAAAGGAAGTTATCTGGTTAAACAAAAATGAATATCAAAATAGGGATATTTTATTATTAGATGAAATATTACGTATTTTAAAAAGGAAGGATATAAAATGAGTAGTAAATTAGATGAAATGTATAATCAAATGAAAATTGAACCGTCGATTATTGCTTTCTGTTCTCGTATAGAGATGGGATTAAAAGATCGATTTGAAGAAATAGACAAAATAGCAGAATTTAATCAGCTTAAAGTTTTAAAAGCCATGCAGGATAATAAGGTAAGCGATGTTCATTTCGCTGCAACAACCGGATATGGATACAATGATATAGGTCGCGATACCTTAGAGAATGTATATGCTTCAGCTTTTCATGCCGAAGCTGCACTTGTACGTCCCCAGCTAATCAGTGGCACCCATGCATTAACAATAGCTTTATCTGGTAATTTAAGACCGGGAGATGAACTATTATCACCAGTTGGTAAACCTTATGATACTTTAGAAGGAGTAATCGGTATTAACCAGGAAATTAAAAAATCTGAAAATAAACTTACCGGCTCACTTGCAGAATATGGTATTACTTATAGGCAAGTAGATTTGCTTAAGGATGGTAGTTTTGATTTCCAAGGAATAAAAAATGCAATCAATGAGAGAACAAAACTCGTAACCATTCAGCGTTCCAAAGGTTACCAGACCAGACCAACTTTATCGGTGAAGCAGATTGGCGAACTAATTACCTATATAAAAAGTATTAAATCTGATGTAATCTGTATGGTGGATAATTGTTATGGTGAATTTGTTGAAATCATAGAACCTACCGATGTTGGTGCTGATTTATGTGTCGGATCTTTAATCAAAAATCCAGGAGGCGGTTTAGCTCCTATAGGTGGATACATTGTAGGTAAAGAACAATATGTTGATAATGCTGCAAACCGTCTTACGGCACCAGGACTAGGAAAAGAAGTTGGTGCAACACTTGGAGTTATCAGTCAGATGTATCAGGGTTTTTTCTTAGCACCTCAAGTTGTATCAGGAGCATTAAAAGGAGCAATTTATGCTGCCAATATATATGAAAAATTGGGCTTTTCTGTTATTCCCAATGGTACAGAATCCAGACATGATATTATTCAGGCTGTAACCCTTGGAACTGCGGAAGGAGTAATTGCTTTTTGTAAAGGCATTCAGGCTGCGGCACCAGTTGACAGCTTTGTAATACCAGAACCCTGGGCCATGCCTGGTTATCACTCGGATGTTATTATGGCAGCATGCTAAATATGGAATCTTAATGTCAGTTCAAAAATTATGGAAAGAGAAATTAATAACTTTATAAATAATATTAGATGTTACTATGGAATGTAAGGTAGTGACATAAATTTACCTTTAAGTATGATTATCTGGTATAAAAGGATTTTATTGTATTTTTTATGTACAATAAATGCAAATTGTGTTAGAATGAACACTAGAATTACGCAATTGGAGGAAATATTATGGCTAG
>JAQSYR010000252.1 GCA_029256035.1 Anaerocolumna sp.
GCCTTCAGAGAAAATAAGCTCCTTGCCTGGGAATGCATCTCTGGTTATGGATACAGCATCAAAATGATCCCCTGTATACCAGTGAAAAGCAATACCATCAATCATTTTATCCGTATCAGTATCAATGGTTTCTTTGGCGCGTTCAAACATTCTTTCTTTATTGTGATCCCAGATATCTACCTTAACATGTGTCAAACCATGTTCCACCATGGAAGGATACAGGTAATCTCTTAAAAATACCTTTTCTTCTTCTGCTGTATACACACAAGAATCCCAGGTCTGAACCGCTTCCGGCTCATTTTGAATGGTAATTCTGCTAACCTTTAGACCTCTCTTCTCATATTCCTCAATATACCGGCAGAAATAATCCGCCCAGAATTTTCTAAACTCAGGTTTTAGTTTACCTCCATGATTCTTCTCCCCATTGGTTTTCATAAATGCCGGCGGAGACCATGGTGATAACATAAGATCAAATGCTTTTCCGCTTTCTTCCTGGGCTGCTAATGTTTTCATTTCAACATCAGATTCCTCTGTAATAGCAGAGTAATTACCTAAAGAGAAATCGCAGCTGTCAATATGGCATCTAACCATATTGTACTTATTTCCATTCTGTCCAAAATACTCTTCTAAGAATCTCTTCTTATTTTCCTCGGTTAATTTTGAATAAGTATATCCTGCCGCTTCTGTTATGGCACCACCAAATCCTAACATGGTCTGGTATTCTACTTCAGGATAGAAATTTACCATCTGCATTCCTCCCTCAGCCGCAGATTGATTAAAAGTATAGTTTGTTTCTGTTACTTCCCTTGTGTTGTTACTATAACTAGTCGTTATTAATTTCATTTTGAACCTCCCTATTATTTATTATTGCTGCCTTCTCTTTCAGTAGATTATATAACCCTGTGTTCTTTGGGAAACTGGTTTTCGTATCTACTTTACTCCATTTTTCTTTTATAGTTTCATAGGAATCTGTTTGAATATTAACATCCGGTGTATCTGTCTTTATACTTGTAAATATACCCCAGTTGCCATATTCCACAGTTTTATAAGTCCAGGTAGTCCAGCTCCATCCTTGTTTCGCATATGCATCAAGTGCATAATCCCAGCTCTCAAGTTTACTAAATAATGTGAACTCACCCACTAAAACAGGAACATCAAAGTTTGCTTTTTCATTATTTAATACTTTACCGTCTGTAAACTTTTTTTGTGCTTCCGGGTCATCAATTCCATCCCAGCCATAGTAATGATATTGATACATAACATTTTTCCATTGATAAATTTCAGGATCCGGCATATCCGTAGGTTCCCATATAGCTTCCAAAATAATAACATGATCAGGATCAATTCTACGTACTGCATGATACAATCTATCATAAAATGGGAATTGTAAAGGTCCCCAAGGGGTCTTTTCTTCATCCTTTCCTTCTGGTTCATTTAATAAGTCATAACCAGCAATGGTTGGATTTCCTTTGTAATGCTCTGCCAACTGCTCCCAAAGTGATATGGTTTGCTGCATGGCATTCTCATCTGTATAAAGCTTAGAGCCACTGGTATCTCCAGAATGGTCTTTCCCATTTTGTGATCCTGGCGCCCCATGAAGGTCAAGGATTACATAGATATCTCTTTTTTCGCATTCCTTAACAAACCAGTCATAAGTTTCTAATGTGTCTTTCCTTAATTTACCGTCCTGGTCAAGGAGATTAAGGAAAGAGATAGGAAATCTTAAAACATTAAAATTAAGGTCCACAACATTATCAAAATCCTGCTCCTGCCACCACGCCTGCTCGTAGATTTTTATTAATTCTTCTGCTTTATCTGCTCCAAAACGTTCTGTTAACGTCTTTATGGTAGTCATCTGGTCAGGGGAATCGGTAGGACACATCCAACCTTCCATAAGCTGCCATCCACCAACATTTGTACCTCTTAAGGTAACTACATCACCTTTTCCAAAATTGTTTCTTAAAACTTTTCCATCTGCTTTTAAAAATCTATTCATGATATACCTGTGCCTTTCCATTATGGTAGCCTAATCAAGATGAACCCTAATATTATTAATTTCACCACTTCTTACCTGTTCTGCAAGTTTCCCGGTTAAAATGTTTCCCTGAATCTCTTCTCCACTGTCTTCTATGATTATGCTAACTACCTTTGCCCCACTCTTACCAAAAGTGTCTTTGTGCTTTGTATTGATATAAGTGACCTGGCAAGTTGATAACAAAGTAAAGGACGCCTCTCCTTTTTTATCAAACATCCAGCCGGACAATTTAGGTTCAAAATGTAACATTAGTTGATTATTTTCATAGGTAAATATTTTATTACCCATAAACATCGTAATCCACATGGAAATCATTTCTGTGGTAGAGCCACTAAGACGGGCTACAAATCCTCTTCCATGAACACCAGGGTCTGGGTTCTCGCTGGAAGCTAAGAAAGAGGAATTCTCTAATATACTTCTTCCATATTGTTCTGGTGGCAAGAAAGGAATTAGGGCAGTCTGAATCTCTTCATAGAAACTTTCATATAATCCTGACTTTAATAAGGAAAGAAGATATTTGTATTCCATATGAAGGAAAATACTTTCTCTCTCTAACCAGCCAGGGGTAAATGCGCGGATTCTCCCGTTTTCCATGGATATGTGACCAATTGGAACCGAGGTCTTATACATCTTTAACTTCTTATCATATAATTCACTTTTCTTTACTTTATGGCTTATTTCT
>JAQSYR010000043.1 GCA_029256035.1 Anaerocolumna sp.
CAAGTTTTATATAAGAATATAAATTTATAAATAATTGGAGGAGTAATAATGAAAGTTGTAGACCGTTTTTTAAATTATATTAAAATTGATACCCAGTCAGTAGATGATGTAGATGCTGTACCAAGCAGTGAGAAGCAAAAAATACTTGGAAATTTATTGGTAAAAGAACTCAAAGAACTAGGGGCATCCAATGTACGTATTGATGATCATGGTTATGTATATGCAACAATTCCTGGCAATACAGATAAAAAGGTTCCAGTACTAGGATTCATTTCCCATATGGATACGGCACCAGCATTAACTGGAGAAAATGTAAACCCAAGGATTATTACAAACTATGACGGAAAAGATATTGTGCTAAATGAAGAGTTAAAAGTGTATTTAGAGACTTCACAATATCCTAGTTTAAAAATTTATGAAGGACAGGATTTAATCGTTACGGATGGAACCACTCTCCTAGGTGCAGATGATAAAGCTGGGATTGCTGAAATTATGACCATGGCAGAAATTTTACTATCCAATTCTGAGATAAAACATGGCACGATTCAGATCGCCTTTACACCAGATGAAGAAGTAGGACGTGGTGTTGACTTTTTTGATGTAGAAGGATTTGGTGCAGAATTTGCCTACACAGTGGATGGTGGAGAATTAGGAGAATTAGAATACGAGAATTTTAATGCAGCAGCAGGCAAAGTAATATTTCAGGGAACTAGTATTCATCCAGGTTCCGCAAAAGGTAAAATGGTGAATGCACTATTATTAGCTATGGAATTTCAAAATATGCTTCCGGTTAATGAGAATCCCATGTATACAGAAAACTACGAAGGATTTTTTATGCTTAACACTTTAGAAGGAAGTGTTGATAAAGCAATCGCTAATTATATTATAAGAGATCATGATAAGATTAAATTTGAAGGGAAAAAAGCAATATTTTTAAAGATTGCCGATTATCTGAATGATAAATATGGTGAAGGTACTATTGATGCTAAGGTAAAAGATTCATATTATAATATGAAAGAAAAAGTTGAACCACACTTTCATCTGATTGAAAATGCAAAACAGGCAATGGAGGAATTAAACATAGTTCCCAAAATTGTTCCTATAAGGGGAGGTACTGACGGCTCCAGATTATCCTATATGGGGATTCCCTGCCCTAATATCTGCACTGGCGGAAATAATTTTCATGGAAGATATGAGTATATTTCAATACAATCCATGGAAAAAGTTGTGGATTTATTATTAAAGATTATTAATGTTTATACAAATAAATAATCTGAAAAGTACCGAATAATGAAATATTTAATTGATTTTTTAGCTGAAATAAGATATTATATACAACAACCGAAAATTTATACATTTCAGTGGAAAAAAATCCAATAATATAAAAGGTGGTAGGAATATGAGAAGTGATGCAGTAAAGTCAGGAGTGCAGCAGGCACCACACAGATCCCTATTTAACGCATTGGGATTAACAAAAGAAGAATTACAGAAACCATTAATCGGTATTGTAAGTTCTTATAATGAAATAGTGCCGGGTCATATGAACCTGGATAAAATTGTAGATGCTGTAAAACTTGGAGTTGCAATGGCTGGTGGCACACCAATTGTCTTCCCAGCAATTGCAGTTTGTGATGGTATTGCAATGGGCCACCTTGGTATGAAATACTCTCTTGTAACCAGAGATTTAATTGCAGATTCAACAGAAGCCATGGCAATGGCTCATGCATTTGATGGATTAGTTATGGTTCCAAATTGTGATAAAAATGTTCCGGGCTTGTTAATGGCTGCAGCCCGTGTAAATATCCCTACAGTTTTTGTTAGTGGTGGACCAATGCTTGCAGGTCGTATCAATGGACAAAAAACAAGTCTTTCCAGTATGTTTGAAGCCGTTGGAGCTCACAGTGCAGGAAAAATGACGGAAGAAGAAGTAGAGGAATTTGCAAGTAAAGCCTGTCCTACCTGTGGTTCCTGTTCAGGAATGTATACTGCTAATAGTATGAACTGTCTGACAGAAGTATTGGGTATGGGCTTAAAAGGCAATGGAACAATTCCAGCTGTATATTCCGAAAGAATTCGTCTTGCAAAACATGCAGGAATGAAGATTATGGAGCTTTTAGAAAAAGATATTAAACCTAGGGATATTATGACAGAAAAGGCATTCTATAATGCTTTGACTGTAGATATGGCATTAGGCTGTTCCACAAATAGTATGTTACATTTACCAGCCATAGCCCACGAAGCAGGGGTAGATTTAAATCTTGATATTGCTAATGAAATTAGTGCCAAGACACCAAATCTTTGTCATCTTGCACCAGCAGGACACTCTTATATTGAAGAGTTAAATGAAGCCGGTGGCGTATATGCTGTAATGAATGAGTTAAATAAGAAGAATTTATTACACACTGACTTAATCACAGCCACTGGTAAAACCGTAGAAGAAAATATTGCTGGTTGTGTTAACTTAGATCCTAATATTATTAGACCAATTGAAAATCCATATAGCCAGACCGGTGGAATCGCAGTATTAAAAGGTAATCTTGCATCAGAAGCTGCGGTAGTAAAGCGCTCTGCAGTTGCCCCTGAAATGATGAAGCATGAAGGCCCGGCAAGAGTATTTGACTGTGAAGAGGATGCCATTAATGCAATTAAAGGTGGAAAAATCGTTCAAGGTGATGTTGTAGTCATTCGTTACGAAGGTCCAAAAGGGGGACCAGGAATGCGAGAAATGCTTAATCCAACTTCTGCAATTATGGGTATGGGCTTAGGTTCTACTGTCGCACTAATTACAGATGGACGTTTTTCTGGCGCATCCCGTGGTGCAGCAATTGGTCATGTAGCCCCAGAAGCTGCAGTTGGTGGAAACATTGCACTTGTAGAAGAAGGTGATATTATTCAGATAGATATCGATGCAAATACACTGAATTTTGTTATATCTGAGGAAGAGCTTGAGGCTAGAAGAGCAAAATGGATACCAAGAGAACCAAGAGTTACTTCCGGATATTTGGCTCGTTACGCAGCACTTGTTACTTCCAGTAGTAAAGGAGCTATTTTAGAAGTACCAAGATATTAAGAATTCGATATGGGAGAGGTGTAGAATGCAGTTAACTGGATCACAGATATTAATAGAGTGTTTAAAAGAACAAGGTGTGGATACTATTTTTGGGTATCCCGGTGGGTCTGTTCTAAACATATATGATGAGTTATATAGACATCAAGATGAAATAAGACATATTTTAACATCTCATGAACAAGGTGCGGCACACGCGGCAGATGGTTATGCCAGATCTACAGGAAAGGTCGGCGTTTGTCTGGCTACTAGTGGCCCTGGTGCAACTAATCTTGTAACTGGAATTGCAACTGCCTATATGGATTCTGTCCCAATGGTTGCGATTACAGGAAATGTAACAGTTCCCCTTCTTGGAAAAGACAGTTTCCAGGAGGTAGATATTGCGGGTATTACTATGCCAATTACAAAACATAACTTTATTGTAAAAGATGTAAATAAACTTGCAGAGACACTTCGAAGAGCATTTGTAATTGCACAAACAGGAAGACCTGGACCCGTATTAGTAGATATTGCGAAAGATGTAACAGCCAACAAAGCTGAATATAAAAAAGCAGAGATTCCTAAAATTGAAGTTGTAACAGATACTATTCGGGAATCAGATATCCAGGCAGCTCTTGAAATGATTAAAGAAGCGAAAAAACCTATTATATTCTTAGGTGGTGGAGCAGTTATTGCTGATGCTGAAAATGAAGTGAAAGAGTTTGTTTTAAAGACAGATGCGCCTGTAACGGATACTTTAATGGGTAAAGGTGCATTTAACGGAGAACATCCTTATTATATTGGAATGCTTGGAATGCACGGAACGAAAACTGCCAATTTAAGTGTGACCAGATGTGATTTACTTATTACAGTTGGTGCCAGATTTAGTGACAGAGTTACCGGCAATGCTACAAAATTTGCAAAACATGCTAAAGTTCTCCAAATTGATGTAGACCCAGCAGAAATTAATAAAAACGTAATTACTAATAAAAGTATTATTGGAGACGTAAAAGCTGTACTTACTATTTTAAATCAAAGATTAGAACAGCAAAAACATGAAACCTGGGTAGAAGAAGTTATGTCTATGAAGACCCAGTTCCCATTAAAATACGGGGAGGATGTCTTAACCGGACCCTATGTAATAGAAACTTTAAATGCTTTAACAGGTGAAGATACAATTATTACAACAGAAGTAGGTCAGCATCAGATGTGGGCTGCTCAGTATTATAAATATAAGAAACCTAGAACTTTTCTTACCTCTGGTGGTTTAGGAACTATGGGATATGGATTAGGTGCCTGTATCGGAGCGAAAGCTGCCAATCCAGATAAAAAAGTAATTAATATTGCAGGGGATGGCTGTTTCCGTATGAATATGAATGAAATTGCAACTGCAACCCGCTATAACATACCAATTATTCAAATTGTATTAAATAATCACGTATTAGGTATGGTAAGACAGTGGCAAAGTCTGTTCTATGGACAGCGTTATTCCAATACAACTTTAAATGATAAGGTAGATTTTGTGAAATTAGCAGAAGCTCTCGGAGCGAAAGCTTATAGAATTACTAAAAGAGAAGAAGTAGAACCTGTATTACGGGAAGTTTTAGCACTTAATGAACCAGTTGTAGTAGAATGCTGTATTGCCAGTGATGACAAAGTATGGCCAATGGTAGCACCTGGTGCTGCAATTGAAGAGGTTATAACTGAGGATGATATTATTAATTAATAAAATTAGATTGACTATTTTTTAACTAAATATTATAATTGGTTAAATCGAAAAAGTGAAAAAACTTGATTTGTTAATTACAAGTTTCGTATAAAGGAGGATATATTCGTGGGAAGAGTTTATAATTTTTCAGCAGGTCCTGCAGTTTTACCTGAAGAAGTATTAAAAGAAGCAGCAGAAGAAATGTTAGATTACAAAGGTACCGGAATGTCTGTAATGGAGATGAGTCATAGATCCAAAGCTTATGAGACAATTATTGAAGAAGCAGAACAGGATTTAAGAGACTTAATGAAGATACCTGATAACTATAAGGTTTTGTTCTTACAAGGAGGAGCATCCTTACAGTTTGCAATGCTACCTATGAATTTAATGAAGAATAAAGTTGCTGATTATATTATTACAGGACAGTGGGCAAAAAAGGCTTATGAAGAAGCTAAAATCTATGGTAAAGCCAATGCCATTGCTTCTTCCGCAGATAAAACATTCTCCTATATACCGGATTGTTCTGATCTGCCAATCAGTGAAGATGCGGATTATGTTTATATCTGTGAGAACAATACTATTTACGGTACTAAATTCAAAACACTGCCAAATACCAAGGGTAAAACTTTAGTTTCTGATGTATCTTCCTGCTTCTTATCAGAACCTGTGGATGTATCAAAATATGGAGTTATCTATGGAGGCGTTCAAAAGAATATTGGGCCAGCCGGTGTGGTTATAGTTATTATACGTGAAGATTTAATAACGGAAGATACACTTCCAGGGACTCCTACCATGATGAAATATAAGATTCATGATGAAAATAAATCATTATATAATACACCGCCTGCTTATGGTATTTATATTTGTGGTAAAGTATTTAAGTGGCTTAAGAATATGGGCGGACTTGAGGGAATGAAAACCCACAATGAGAAAAAAGCTGCAATTCTTTACGATTTCTTAGACCAAAGTGTTATGTTTAAGGGAACCGTTGTAAAAGAAGACCGTTCTTTAATGAATGTACCTTTTATCACAGGTAGTGATGAACTTGACGCAAAATTTATTAAAGAAGCAAAAGCTGCAGGTTTTGAAAACTTAAAAGGCCACAGATCCGTTGGCGGCATGAGAGCTAGTATTTATAACGCAATGCCATTAGAAGGTGTTGAAAAGCTAGTAGAATTCATGAAGAAGTTTGAAGCAGAGAATACCAATAAATAAGCACCAAAGGAGTGTCTTTATGATAAAGTATAATTGTCTTAATCCAATTGCTGCAGTAGGACTGGATTTATTTACAGACGCATATGAAAAGATAGATTCTGTAGAAAATGCAGATGCCATATTAGTAAGAAGCGCGAATATGTTAGAAATGGAATTACCAGATGATTTAAAGGTAATTGCAAGAGCTGGAGCTGGTGTTAATAATATTCCCATTGATAAATGTTCTGAAAAGGGAATTGTAGTATTTAATACCCCAGGAGCAAATGCAAATGCGGTTAAAGAGTTAGTGATTACGGGATTAATGTTAGCTTCCCGTGATGTAGTAGGTGGTATTAACTGGGTACAATCCATTAAAGATGACGAAAATGTAGCAAAACTAGTGGAAAAAGGAAAGTCACAGTTTGCAGGTAATGAAATATATGGGAAAAAGCTTGGTGTTATCGGACTAGGTGCAATTGGTGTTTTAGTTGCCAATGCAGCAAAACGATTAGGTATGGAAGTCTATGGTTGTGATCCTTTTCTTTCAGTTGAACATGCGTGGAATCTTTCAAGAGAGATAAAACATGTGAAATCAAAAGAAGAAATTTATAAAACCTGTGATTTTATTACGGTGCATGTTCCACTATTAGAAGATACCAAACAGATGATTAACAAAGATACTATTGCAATGATGAAAGATGGAGTAGTTATTCTTAACTTTGCAAGAGATCTTCTGGTAAATGATGATGACATGGAAGAAGCTTTAGCAAGTGGAAAAGTTGCTAGCTATGTAACAGATTTCCCTAATAAAAAAACTGCTGGAATGAAAGGTGCAATTGCCATTCCTCATTTAGGAGCTTCCACAGAAGAATCAGAAGATAATTGTGCTATTATGGCTGTGAAAGAAGTTATGAATTATTTAGAGCATGGTACCATTAAAAATTCTGTAAATTATCCTAATTGTGATGCAGGTGTATGTGAAACAAGTATACGTATTACGGTAAATCATAAGAATATACCTAATATGCTAAAACAATTAACAGAGGTTATGTCAGCAGATAATATTAATATTGGTAACATGGTTAATAAAAGTAAAGGTGATTATGCTTATACGATTATTGATATTGAAACTGCGGATACCAAATCCATTGAAGAAAAGTTAAATTTAATTGATGGTGTATTAAAAGTACGCGTAATCTAAAATAAAACCTCCTCTACTAGTTGATTAAATAGGGGAGGTTTTCTTTGAATTAGAAGTTAGGATTCTGGTAATAGTTATTATTAAAAATCAGAAAGAAGAATGTATATGTGTGGACGATACTATATTGATGATGAAACATCACTGGAAATCAAAAAAATTCTAGAGAGCATTGACAAAAGATTTCAAAAGAAAGAAAGGAAAACTGGTGAAATATATCCGGCAGACCAGGCGCCCATTCTGGTAGCCAAAAATCAAGTGGTTGAGCCTATGGTATTAAAATGGGGAGCAGAGGGCTTTGATAAAGGACGTAGAATTATTAATGCAAGAAGTGAATCCATTCATGAGAAAAATATGTTTCGTCATAGCATCCTTCATAGAAGATGTATTATACCTGCCAATGGGTTTTATGAATGGAATCGGTTGGGCAATAAGAGCAAGTATTATTTTTCGGATTATAATCATGATATTATCTACATGGCAGGCATTTATGATAAATACCAAGGAGTGGATTGTTTTATTATACTGACCACCTCTGCAAATAATAGTATGAAAGAAATACATGAAAGAATGCCTTTAATTTTAAATAAGGAACAAATGGAATCCTGGTTATTTGATGATAAATATACGGATTATTTATTAAATTTAACACCAATGGATTTGAAAAAAGAAGAAATACCAAAAGAAGAAAAGCAAATAATTGGATTACAAAATCATGGAATGCAAAACGAGATAGAGAATGAGTACCAGCAGTTGAAATTCGATTTTTTAAAATAGAAGAATATAAAAGCACTAATACAGGAGGATATTATATGGCACAAGTAAAACCATTTCAATGTATCAGACCAAACAAGCAGGTGGCAGGCAAAGTAGCAGCCCTACCCTATGATGTATATAATCGTCAGGAAGCAAAAGCAGAAGTGGAAAAAGAACCACTTTCATTTCTTAAAATAGACCGTGCAGAAACACAGTTTGATGACAGTGTTGATACTTATGATGCTAAGGTTTACTTAAAAGCAAAAGAAATACTTGATTCTATGATAGCGGACGGTACTTTTATTCAGGATAACCAAGAGAGTTATTATGTTTATGAGTTAATTATGGATGGAAGATCCCAGACTGGAATGGTTGCATGCGCATCTATTGATGATTACCTAAATAATGTGATAAAAAAACATGAAAATACAAGGGAAGATAAGGAAATTGACCGAATTCGCCATGTAGACACCTGCAATGCTCAGACAGGCCCAATTTTCCTGGCTCATCGCTCCAATGAATTGATTCACAATATTGTAAAAGAAGTGAAAAAAGAGGACAAACTTTATGGTTTTACCGCTTCTGACGGAGTTACTCATAATGTGTGGCAAATGAATCATC
>JAQSYR010000044.1 GCA_029256035.1 Anaerocolumna sp.
GAAAGTCATGTTTCCCATAACCAGTGTGGGAGGCGTAATGTCCATTGCAATTCCCTTTGTAGAGAAAATTGTGGCTGCATTACCAAGTATCATATTACCCAACTCACTTAATGCACTTATGGATAACTCATCAAGTTGATTAATTGGCATCATTGTCATCTTTGAAGCAATATCACAAGCCGTTTCACCTGCAATTGCTATCATAACCTGTCCTCGCATCTCACCAGTTACACCAATCATAATTACAACCGTATCATCCTTAAACTCTATTTCATTTATATAGGGCTTTCCTATTTGTGCATCTACCAGGCACATATCTTTTAGTATTTTTGTACCGGCAATTAGAAAAGGGTTAATATGTTCTGCATTTAATCCTGCCATTTGGCCTTCCTCCTAAGTATGTTTCTTTACAAATCTTTCAATTCTTTCCAGCGCTATTTTTAAATTTTCTATGGAATATGCATAAGATATTCTAAGGAATCCTTCACCACAGTCGCCAAAAGCTGTTCCTGGCACTACAGCCACTTTTTCTTCCTGTAACAGTTTTGTTGCAAACTCATCCGAAGTCATACCTAGTTTTTTTATACTTGGAAACACATAGAATGCACCAAATGGTTCAAAACAGTCCAATCCTATTTCCTTAAATGCACTTATTAAGAATCTTCTTCTCTGGTCGTATGCCTCTCTCATCATTTCTACATCAGGATCTCCGTTTTTTAATGCCTCCACTGCAGCGTATTGACTGGTAGTAGGAGCACACATAATGGCAAACTGGTGTATTTTAATCATCTGTTCAATGATTGTTCTTGGTCCTACCCCATATCCTAATCTCCATCCAGTCATTGCATAAGCCTTAGAAAAACCGTTAATTAATATAGTTCTTTCTTTCATTCCCGGTAATTCTGCTATTGAAACATGCTTTCTTCCATAGGTTAACTCAGAGTAGATTTCATCCGATATTACATAAAGATCTTTCTCTACAACAATTTTAGCAATAGCAACCAAGTCATCATATTCCATTATTGCTCCTGTTGGATTATTTGGAAATGGAAGTATCAGAACTTTGGTTTTATTCGTAATAGAAGCAAGCAGTTCTTCCTTGGTTAATTTAAACTGATTTTCTACTTTAAGTTCAATGACAACCGGTGTTCCTCCGGCTAATGTAACACAAGGCATATAAGATACATAACTTGGCTGTGGTACCAATACTTCATCTCCTGGGTCAAGCATAGCCCTAAGAGAAATGTCAATGGCCTCACTGCCTCCTATGGTAACGATTACCTCATGATTATAGTCATACCTTAAATTATGTTTACGTTCCAGATATCTGCAGATTTCAATCTTTAAATCTTTTAATCCGGCGTTGGAAGTATAGAAAGTCCTTCCCTTTTCCAGAGAATAAATTCCTTCTTCCCTTATATGCCATGGGGTATCAAAATCAGGTTCACCAACACCTAAAGATATGGCGTCCTTCATCTCACTAACAATATCAAAAAATTTTCTTATTCCCGATGGTTGTATAGCTGTTATAGTTTTTGATAATGGATTTCTCAAGGTGTAATCAGCATCCTTTCATCTGTTTTCTCTTGTACTAACGGTAACCCATGTTCTTTATACTTCTTTAAAACAAAATGAGTAGCGGTGCTTAATACGGCTTCCATAGGCGCTAATTTGCTGGAAACAAAATTAGCAACCTCTTTCATACTTTTTCCTTCAATCATTACAGTCAAATCAAAACCACCGGACATAAGATAAACGGATTCAACTTCATCAAATTTATAGATTCTCTCTGCAATTTTATCAAATCCTTCCCCTCTTTGAGGTGTTACTTTTACTTCAATCAGGGCAGTTACTTTCTCACTTTCTGTCTTATCCCAATTGATTAAGGTTGGGTATCCACAGATAATAGTTTCCTCTTCTAGTTCTTTTATAATGGTTGTAACTTCTTTCTCGGTTATTCCTAACATTGCTGCTATATCCTTGGCAGTTAATTTACTGTTTTTATCAATGGCAGACAGAATTTTTTCTCTCATAGTTTGATACCCTTTCTTATAAACTGACTTTATATAACTCATCACTTTTAGGTGGCATGAGGAATCGTTTTTCATCCTCATTAATTACTACCCTGTCATTTCCTGGCATTATTCTTCCTATAATCTCTGCAGGTATCCCATTTTTTATAAGTTCCTCAACAAGTTGATTGGCATGCTCAGTTATCATTAACATAACTCCGCTAGATATTAGCTGGTAGGGATTTAAATCATAGAATTCACAGATTTCAACCGTATGCTGCTTCATAGGTATTTTCTTTAGATCAACTTCAAGTCCAACTCCGGATGCCTCTGCTATTTCCCATAAAGCTCCATAAATTCCGCCTTCTGTTACATCATGCATTGAAGTTACTCCCAAAGTTCTTCCGATCCTTGCCTCCTTGACTACGGATATATTGGCTATCATTTGTTTGGCTTCTTCTATAAAATCAGTGGTATAGCGGCTTAATAGTTCTTTTTCTTTGGCTTTTGCAATAATTGCCGTTCCTTCTAACCCCGCCCACTTTGTCATCACTATTTGCTGACCAGGTTTTGCTCCCCCTGTTTTAATCATATGTTCCTTAGGCATTTTGCCAACGCCAGTAACTGTAATAATTGGTTGATTTACTGCTGCAGTTATCTCTGTATGACCACCTAAGACTTCTATGTTTAATTCTGCGCAGGTACTTTCAATCTCCTGCATTAGCGCCTTTAAATCCGATTCTCTGGTGCCATCCGGTAATAGCAGTGTCAGCATAATTCCAATTACTTCTGCACCATTTGAAGCAATGTCATTGGCAGTAATATGTACTGCTAAGGTGCCTATATTTTCTGTAGTGCCCGTAATAGGATCTGTTGAAATTACAAATACTTCATCTTTACCAATCTCAACCACGCTACAATCTTCCCCTACACCGGGTCTTACAAGCACCTCATCACGTCTATGTCTGATTTGCTTTAATATAGATCTTTTTAATACAGTTTCAGGAACTTTTCCAATTTTCATACGTTTGTCTGGCCTTTCTGCAAATAATTATAAATGCTTATAAAACAATGATTGCAAAATAAAGTTATTAGAATGTAACAGTATAGGTAGTATATTTTTTATTCAAAATATACTACCTATGCTATCTTACGATATCCCGTGTTTTATTTTGCAACAGACCTCTGTTAAGGATTGTTAATTTGCATTATTGGTAGAATTATTCCCACCATTACCCGGAAGATTGGTATCATTGGTATCGGTATTCTGCAATTCTTCCTGAGGGATTTCCTCAATTATATCATCTGTCTCATTGGTTGGAACTTCTGTTTCTTCTGTCTCCACTATCTTTGTACCTATGGTAACATATCTTGGTGAAGCATTATAAACGCTTCTGTTAACTCTTGTTCTGCTAACTTCAACATTATTCTCATATACTATTTTGTACAATTCAGCCACATATCCAATATGTGCAGATTGTGTAGTTTCCATATAAGTTGTTGGTTTTGTTGGATCTTCCGTTATAACATCTGGTCCAGGTTTTTTTTCATCCAGAATCACTGTTTGATATTCTACCCTTCGATTGGAAGGTCTGGTTTCCTCACCCCAGATATTAAATGTTATAGTTCTGTTTTGTGTAAATGCCTGAACTAATACAGGTGATTTTGTATTATTCTTAAATTTAAAATTCTTCCATGTTCCAGCAATTGCAGCATCTCTTGATAAATCTGCATATCCAATGGTCATGGAATGAGCCGCTCGTTCAGTTACTTCAAGTTCTGCAGCAAGTACTGCATTGTATAGAGTAGTGGTAACTTGACAAGCACCGCCTCCAATACTGTCAACAACTAAACCATTGGCATAAGCTCCAGCTTCAAAATATCCGTTTTCCTTAGTAAATGGTGTTAGTTCATTATAAGCAGAAAATTCATCTCCAGGATACAATACCAAATTGTTAATTAATCTTGCTCCATTTGCAAGATTACCTGCTCTGTCAGTAGATGATGTTGCATAAGTTGTAGAAAATGTACCAAGTAGCGTATTGCATTTCTTAACATCTTCTAATGAGTATTGTGGTTTCTCCACTTCTAACTGGGCATCCACCATTAAGTCTTGCTGATTCCAGTCTTCTGACAATAAAGACTCTTTTATTGCACTGATTGTTTCATTTACTAATACTTTTCTTCCAGAAGTTGCATCCGTATAGGTAAACTGACCATTTTCCCGCTTAAGAGAAGCATTTACAGCTGGGATGTTGTACGTACCTAATTTATTAGTAACAAATTCTTTGATTTTATCCTCACTAATTTGGAATTCAAGCTGAAAAACAAGGGTATCCTGTTCTACATCTTTTAGTTCCTTATAACGTTTTATCAGATTTCCATTCTTGCCTACAGATAAGGCTTCTTCGATAAAACTATTATCACGATAATTATAATCAAGTTCTTCCAGGGTGATTGCTTCCGACTTATCATCAACTTTCACTGTGATTGTTTTTTCTTTTAATTCATTCACATACTCGGAAACAGCCTGTTTTGCTTCATCAGCTGTCATACCGCCAACATGAATGGAATCTATATAAACACCTTGGGTTATTGTTTCTTCAGCAGAAGCTATTTTTGAGCTAATTATCGTGGAAAATAAACAAATTGCAAAAAGCAGTAAAAAATTAATATAACGCTTTTTTTTCATGGACCCTTTGTCTCCTTTTCACATAAACTATACAATAGTATCATGATAATTACAGAAGAAATTATTTTCTTTGTTTTATTGTTTCTAAAATTCATGGTTTCACCTCTTTTATATTGTTCAGTTAGAAAGGATGGTTATATGTCAGGCATACCCGTTTTATTTATTACTATCGTATTGTTATCATTGATATTAACACTATATTTATCCAAATCCAGCCAGCAAAGCAAACTAGACAACAAAGCCTTTTGGGAAAAAGAATCTAAGGCTAATTCTACACGCAAAGCTGATATCTCTGATCTTGATTATATCCAGGTACCATTACACCGTCTTCCTTTTAGCGATACTTCTGACAAGGAATTAAGTAACATACAGGAAACTATCAGAGAACTCTCTGAAAAACCCATATTAAACCTTACAGGTATTAGTAACACCGATTTAAAATTCAAATACGGTGCCGCTAATATGACTATTTTATCTGAATGTGATAATAATTATACTCTATTCGTGCGAAGCTTATACAAATGGGCATCTTATCTTTATGAACACAACAAAAGAAAAGAAGCCGTTACTGTATTGGAATATGCAGTTGAATGTAAAACAGATATTAGTAAAAATTATATACTGCTAGCAACCTTATATAAAGATCTGGGAGAGAGTGAAAAAATCAATGATTTATTACTTACAGTCATGACATTACAATCTCTTACCAAAGAATCCATTATCACTGCATTAAAGGAACTTACATAATTAATGCAAATTCTTATTGGTTCATTCTTCCATGGGTTAATATTATCTGATCTATCCATTTGGAAGCTTCACTCTGAGTCAAAGTATCATTTAATTGTTCACTATCTATATTATGATATTTTAACAAATCAATCAAGTAATTTTTTTGCTTCTTTGTAATTGGTTGACTTTTTTTCACTTTATAAGATAACTCCTTGGGCCAAAACATTTCTTTGTGTTCTGCAAAAAAGTGATTACATAGTTGAACATAAAGTAATGCCGTGGCCTTAGCATCATCGTATGCTCGGTGAGCGTTGTTATTTTTAATCTGATAATGTCTGCACATATTCTCCAGACTTCTGCTCTCTAGGTCCTTATGTAAATGTCTGCTAAGCTCTAAAGTATCAATGCCGGTTTTATTAAATTCCATCTTCATTCTTACAGCAGCTGTCTTAATAAAGCTATAATCAAACATTATATTATGACCCAGTACTACAAAGTCTTTTGTAAACTCTAAGAATTGTGGAATGACAATTTCTTCTCTTTCAGCGCCTTCTAACATTTGGTCTGTGATTCCAGTTATATTTGTTATTATTGCAGGTAATTTCATCTGTGGATGTATTAGTTTGCGAAAAACCTCAACAATTTTTTTGTCTATAACCTTAACTGCCCCAATTTCAATAATTTTATCCTGCTGGGGATTTAGTCCGGTGGTTTCAATATCAAAACATACAAATGTGGTTACAGGGTTATTTAATTTTTCTTCCACGGCTATCCAACCTTTCATTTGTTTGAGTTTGAAATTAGTTTATTAAAAACAGTTTATTTGAAATTAGTTTATTAGAAATTAGTTTTCTTTTTATCTATGACCTTACTTACCATTTCCCTGATACCATTTACACAGGCTATTTAAGAAACATTCACTGCATTTTGGACTTCTGGCGGTACATATGGTTCTACCATGGGTAATAATTTGTATATTGTATAATATCCAGTGATCTTTCGGAAGAAGTTCCATCAACCGAAATTCGATTTTGACTGGATCTTCTTCTTTTGTAAAGCCTAATTTATTAGAAATTCTTTTCACGTGAGTATCTACCACAATGCTTGGTTCATGAAATATATTGCCTCGTATTACGTTGGCAGTTTTTCTTCCAACACCTGCTAACTTGGTTAACTGTTCCAAATCACTAGGCACCTCTCCTCCATACTCTGTTATCAGGGTATTGGTACAGGCAATGATATTCTTGGCTTTATTATGGTAAAATCCTGTTGAATGAATATCTTTTTCCAGTTCTTTTAAATCTGCATATGCAAAATCTTCTAAGGTTTTGTATTTTTTAAACAAGTCCTTTGTTACCATATTCACCCGTTCATCTGTACATTGTGCACTAAGTATTGTAGCAATTAGTAACTGCCATGGGTTTTCATGGTGCAAATAGGTCTTTATCTCAGTTGAATATTGAAGATCTAATAACTCAAGAATTTTCGCAACTCTTTCACGTTCCATTTTTGTTATTCTTGCCATACTGTGCCCTCTCTTTATAAATTAGTAATCAGAATATCTCTCCCTTGATAATTTAGAGGATTACGATTCATGTAATCATAAAGAATATATTGGGAGCCGGTAACGGTTCTTCCAAGCCGTATGGTTTCTGCTAAGTTTATATCATAATGTTCCATATGCAAATTGGCTTTTATCTTAGGAGTTATCTTTATATCCCCTGAAAAATTTAAATAGTTGCAAAGCATCTCTTCTTCGGAAAAGAAATTCCGAATTGTAGTTTTATAACTTTCCTTGGAAGAAGCAAAAGTTGGTCTGCTTTTTAAGTTTTCTCTTAAGTACATGTCATGCAGCAGAATATCAGAAAATGCTTTGATATCCAGTTGGGAAAGAAAAGCTTTATTTTTATATTCTACCATAAAATCAATAAGAATTTCAAATCTTCTTCCACGAGAGTGACTCATAAGAGTGAGTTTATTTTTTTCATAGAAATCCCCCAATTCCTCATACATAGCAAAAGGAGTAGGGAAGAAGTGTTCCATATAAGCCAGAGCATTTACGAACTGACCACTGTTATAATAGATTTCTACCATATTTTCTATCAGTTTAAGTTTTATTATTTCATCATAGGTTATCCAATTGGTAAATAAAACTTCAAAAGGTGATATGCTTTTATAAACAATGCCCCACTCTTTTGCATCATAATACATACCAGAACCCTTTAATACTTTTAGAAAACCTAGTTGAAGCTGGTCCGGCTTTAATGCGTATACTTCACAAAAGGATTCTTTAAAGGAATTATAATCTTCATAGGGCAGTCCGGCAATCAGATCCAAGTGTTGATGTATATTTCTACCTTCATGGATTCGATTCACTGCATATTTTAATTTATTCATATTCATATTTCTATGAATGGCATTCAGAGTCTTTGGATTAGTTGACTGAACTCCAATTTCTAATTGCACCAGTCCCTCTCTCATGGTATTTAACAATTTTAACTCCTCTTCTTCCAGTATGTCAGCAGATATTTCAAAGTGAAAATTAGTAACACCATTGTCATGGTCTTTAATATAGTTCCAGATTCCCATGGCGTGAGTCTTATTACAATTAAAGGTTCTGTCCACAAATTTTACCTGAGGCACCTTTTGATCCAGAAAGACTTGTAATTCTTGTTTTACAAGTTCAAGGTTACGAAGTCTTACTCGCTTATCAATGGAAGATAGGCAATAACTGCATGAATAAGGACAACCTCTACTTGATTCATAGTAAATAATCTTATTTTCAAAGTCATCAAGATCTTCATAAGGAAATGGCAATCCACTAAAATCAAGTTGTTGTCTTGCACCTGTTTCTGTTATAACTTGGACTAAGGATGTCTTATTCCCCAAATAATAATCTAAGACTTCCTTAAAGGTTTCTTCCCCTTCACCAATCATTATTCCATCTATAGTAGTATCCGCTTCTAGTCGTGTTTTTGCATCATAAGATACTTCTGGCCCACCAAGCCATATCTTTGCATTTGGAAGTACCTTGCGTAGTTCTGCACATAACTGTCCTATATAGGCAACATTCCAGATATAACAGGAAAATCCTAAAAAATCAGGTTTTTCTTTATAGATTGCCTGCAAAATATCCTCCATATAATTATTAATAGTAAATTCCATTAGTTTAATCTGGCTTTTATATTCTTTCGCATAAGCTCTTAGACTATAGATTGCTAGGTTTGTATGAATATATTTTGCATTAATACCTGTTAATACTATCTTCACGGCAGTCTCCTAACTGATTTTTAATTTGATTTCCTCTCTGTTTTCCCTATCTGTAATCATCTGATTTTTCATTGATTCCTATATTTGGACAGCAAAAAAGCGGGTGATGGGAATCGAACCCACGTATCTAGCTTGGAAGGCTAGTGTTCTACCATTGAACTACACCCGCATGTTGCACTTTTTGTATTGTAATTGTTGTCATATCAGTTAGAAATGCCGGCGACCGGAATCGAACCGGTACGGGAGATTAGTCCCGCAGGATTTTAAGTCCTGTGCGTCTGCCAGTTCCGCCACGCCGGCATCAAAACTTTCTTACCATAAGATATTTGCCTAGTTAAGTTATGAACAACTGCAAATATATATTCAATTTATCTTTTATTCTATGGTTTTACTCATTTATCTCACCATATTTTTAATAACCATAGAAGAGACTGGTGGTAATGTTAAACGAAGTATTCCCGATTTGGTTCTATAAATTTCTGCTGCAGGAGAATGTTCTCTCTCTGTTGTCAGCATAAGCCTTACTAGAGTATCTTCATCGGTTATTCCAAGTTCCCATCCATTAATATCTATAGAAACTTCCTGGGTGTTAATGTTGACTGCTATAATAAACTGATTCTCTCTATCAAAACGCCCATAACTTAAAACTCCTTGCAAGCCACTTAAGAAATAAATAGAACCTAATTTAAGTGTCTCATAACTGGTATGAAGTCTTATCATCTCTTTGTGAAACTGTATTAAGTCCCAGTCCTCTTTCCCCCAGGGGTATGTTCGACGGTTATCTGGATCTGTCCAACCACACAGACCAGCTTCATCTCCGTAATAAATAGTAGGGGCTCCTGGCCATGTCATCTGTATGGTTACTGCAGCCTTCATAATTCCTTTATTTATATTAGCCTCCGCAGCTAACGGCCCTAGGTTTCCAATTCTTCCAACGGTTCCATTGGTTCTGGTGAGAAATCTGGAGTGATCATGGTTGGATAATTCATTCATTGCTACTAATAATGAATTCACAGGAAACCTTGACATATAATGTTTCATGGAATCAAAGAATGCATCGGACTTTCCTATTAAACCAGACCGGAACTCATCACTATGTTTTTCCATCCCAGTAAGAAACCAGGTAACAGGCTCCATAAATGCATCATAATTCATAACACTATCCCATTCGTCCCCTTCCATCCAGGAACTAGGGTCTCCATAGTGTTCTGCTAATATTAGTGCATTTGGATTGGCTTCCTTAACACTTTTTCTAAAGTCCTTCCAGAATTTATGATTAAACTCATAAGAATGTGCCAAGTCTGCAGCTACATCCAGCCTCCATCCATCACAGTTAAATGGAGGTGCAACCCACTTCTTGCCGACGTTCATAATATAATTATAGAGTTCACTAGAGCCTTCGTAATTTAATTTAGGTAAAGTATCATAATTCCACCAACCTTCATAATGGATATTAGTACCTTCTGAATCAAGAAAGTGAAAGAAATTATGATAGGGGCTATTGTTGTTTGAGTAAGCACCAGACGCATATGCATCCGAAAGCTGATAAATACCTTCCCGATCCAGCCATTTATTAAAGGACCCACAGTGATTAAATACGCCGTCTAAAATCACCTTCATTCCCCGCTTATGAATTTCTTCCACCAAATGGATAAAAAGTTGATTACTGGCTTCTAAGTTTTTTTCATCTGTAACTCTTTTTCTATATTTTGTTGCCTGTAAATTTGTATTAACCCCATCAGGCAAAACATCTCCGCCATCTTCTAGAATAACTCCAAAATGGGGATCAATATAATCGTAATCCTGTATATCATATTTATGATTAGAAGGGGAAACAAACACTGGATTCAGATAAATTACTTCAATTCCAAGGTCTTTTAAATAATCCAGTTTCTTAATAACACCTAATAAATCACCGCCATAAAACTCCCGGACACCGTCTACTGCTGGATACTTACTCCAATCCACTACTTTTTTAGTGCCTTCTCCATTATAAATATATTCTCTATCCTCTACATCATTGGTTCTGTCCCCATTATAGAAACGATCTACAAATATTTGATAGAATACCGCACCTTTCGCCCAATCCGGTGTAAAAAAGCCAGGAGTAATAACAAAATTATAGTTGCTGTGAATTTCTGAAACAACACCTTCCTGGTTATAGTAGTAGCTTGTATTATCTGCTTTTATTTCAAAAAAATAAGACACCTTATCTGATGAAAGGGAAATACTACCCTCATAATAATCAAATAACGAATCACTAAATGCTTTTTTCATATCAATGGTTTCTTTGCCAGTAATGAGGTTTACATTCTCAACATTATTTTTACCAGTTCGTATAAGAATTTTCACAACATCATTAATATCCGGTTCCCAAGGTATTCTATATTGAATGGTACCATCGCTAAAGATTGCGCTTTTATTTAACATTTTGTACCTCTCTTTTTTCTATCCTCTTATATAACTATATTCTATACTAAGAAGATAGAATATACAACTTATTTACAAAATAAGCAATTTGGGTTTTACCAATAAAAAAGGACAGCTTTCCGATCGCTGTCCTTTTTTGGAGAAGGTATTTTTGTTACTTATGGGGTGTAGCAAAAACTATATAATGTATTGGGGTTTACGAGTATTATTATAGCACCGAAATCCCAATAAGTGTGCACAAACATTATAATAATTTTAAATTTTTTTTGTTCGTTTTTTAATTCTTTTTTATGGCTTTTCTATAACCCATACCATAATACATCTAAAATCACAGTCATTTTGTTGTTTTTTTTGTAATTGGCTTTTTATACTTCCAATACAGAGTTTGAAATGATGGTATCATTAGGTTTAGCAAATAATGCTTCAAATTCATCACGACCGATGCGTTCCTTCTCAATTAACAGTTTTGCGCAGTTATGCAGTACGTCGTTATACTGGATCAGTATTTTTTTAGCTTCTTGATAACATTCGTCAATCATACCCTTTACTTCTTCATCGATGCCCTTAGCTACATTTTCACTATAGCTTCTGGTATGTCCCCAGTCACGTCCGATAAAGACTTCATCATCATTTGTATCATAATTTACCATGCCTACAGATGAAGAGAATCCATACTTTGTTACCATGGCTCTCGCTGTTTTGGTAGCCATTTTAATATCCTGGGAAGCTCCAGTTGTTATATCATCTAAAATAATTTCTTCTGCAGCTCTGCCACCTAATCCAACAATAATATCCTGTTTCATTTTACCCTTGGTATTAAACATCTCATCTTTTTCTGGTAGTGGCATGGTATAGCCAGCGGCGCCATTACCTGTTGGAATAATGGAAACAGTATATACCGGCCCTACATCTGGCAACACATGAAATAAAATTGCATGACCTGCTTCATGATAGGCTGTAATTCTTTTTTCTTTGTCAGAAATAACACGACTCTTTTTCTCTGTTCCAATTCCAATTTTGATAAATGATTTATTAATATCTTCATGTACAATAAAACTTCTATTTTCCTTTGCGGCACAAATTGCTGCCTCATTGAGGAGATTTTCAAGATCAGCACCTGTAAACCCTGCTGTTGTCTGGGCAATCTGTTTTAAATCAACATCTTCGCCAAGGGGTTTGCCTTTTGCATGAACCTGTAATATTTCTTCTCTTCCCTTTACATCTGGGCGACCTACCATAACTTTTCGATCAAAACGTCCGGGTCTTAAGATTGCAGGGTCTAAGATATCAACACGATTTGTTGCAGCCATTACAATAATGCCCTCATTTGCTCCGAAACCATCCATTTCAACTAAGAGCTGATTTAAGGTCTGTTCTCTTTCATCATGTCCGCCGCCCATTCCAGTACCACGTCTTCTTGCTACAGCATCAATTTCATCAATAAATACAATACATGGGGAATGTTTTTTTGCATCTTCAAATAAGTCTCTTACTCTGGATGCACCAACACCAACAAACATTTCC
Organism: Anaerocolumna sp.; assembly: GCA_029256035.1. Taxonomy (GTDB): domain Bacteria; phylum Bacillota; class Clostridia; order Lachnospirales; family Lachnospiraceae; genus Anaerocolumna. Next base: position 12,658 of record JAQSYR010000044.1, read on the forward strand.
ACAAAGTCAGATCCAGAGATACTAAAGAAGGGAACACCCGCCTCTCCAGCAACTGCCTTAGCAAGTAGTGTTTTACCAGTTCCCGGAGGTCCTTCTAACAAAACACCTTTTGGTATTCTTGCACCAACCTGCATATATTTCTTAGGTGTCTTAAGGAAATCAACAATTTCCCTTAATTCTTCTTTCTCTTCATCTAAACCTGCAACATTTTTAAATGTTGTTTTTTTGTTTTCGTCTTTGGTCATTTTAGCACGGCTTTTACCAAAGTTCATTACTTTACTATTACCGCCACCGCCACCTGCTGCCTGGTTAGATAAATAGGTAAATAAAATCATAATTACAATAAAACCTAATAAGTACGGAAGTACACTAGTTAAAAACCAGTTAGGCTCTGGAATTTTATGATAATCTAATTCTACATTGGGATATGAATTTACTAAATCACGTACTTCTTTTACATCCGGTACATAAAAATTTGCTGTTTCTTCATCTTCAAAAGTAGCCTTAACTTCTCCGTTCATAGTTGCATCATCCGGATATATATCAACTTTTGTAACAGTTCCTTTTTGTAAATCCTCTATAAAATCTTTTTGCTCATAATTTTGTGCAGAGGTATAGCTAAAATTTTCAGATAGCAAAATAGCCAATGCCATAATTCCTAGAATGAATAGATAAAAACCATATCCTTTAAATTGTCGCTTCAATGGACGACCCCCTTTCAATTATCCTATATATAATTACTCAACAACACCAATATAAGGTAAATTTCTATATTTTTGTAAATAATCCAAACCGTATCCAACTACAAATTTATCTGGAATCTGGAATCCAACATAATCAACTGGAACTTCGGTTACCCTTCGATCCGGTTTGTCAAGCAGCGTGCATATTCTGATACTATTTGGCTTTCTGCTATTTAATAAATCCATAAGATATTTTAATGTATTACCAGAGTCAATAATATCTTCAACAATCAGCACATTTTTACCTTCTATGGAATCATCTAAGTCTTTAATAATTTTAACCCTTCCGGAAGATACCGTTTCGCTCCCATAGCTGGATACAGCCATAAAATCTATGGATAAAGGTACATTTATTCTTTTGGCCAGTTCACAGGCAATAAATGCCCCGCCTTTTAATACACAGACTAAATGTAATTCCTGTCCTTCATAATCTTTGCTTATTTGTTCACCTAATTCTTGTATTTTGCTATCAACTACTTCTTCTGATATTAATACATTAATGTTTTCATTCATTTTTTTGTCCTCCATCTATACTTATCTCAAGTATTACTTTTGTATCTTCGCTTACCTTATAAGCTTCACTTATTCGGTCACCTACAATCCACATGATATGTTTACCATCGGCAACTAAAGGAATCCTGTCTCTTTGTTCTCTTGGAACCTTATTATCAATAAATAGAGATTTTAATTTCTTTGTATTCCCTTGGGAATCAATTTGAATAAAATCTCCTTCCCTTCTACCTCTTAACATAACAGTATTTTTAATTTTATCATAATCAAACCATTTCGTACACCCATTTTTAGGTATCTTCATACTTTTTTTATAATCCAGAAGATTTGCGCGTATTATTTTTTGGCTCTGAGGCACATAGTATTCGCCCGGTATGGTAATAACCTGTTCTAATTTGGTCAGATTGTCACTTTCATTCGGTTCTAATAAAACATTTCTTCTCATGGTAATAGTAGTATATCCTTTTACTGCCTGTATCTGATATGGCAGGTTTAGACTTTTTCCAACTTCTTTTTTTGCTAAATCAAGTATAAGTTTAATATGAAGTGCATCTACATCTTTTAATTGGTCTGCCAACAATTCATATACTTTTCGTATTATTCCCTTTTGTATTACTGGCTCTTCCAAAGAAAGGGCTGTTATATCTAAAAGATAGCTCTCCTGGTTCTGTTTACTTACAACTTTCCAAAATGCGATTTCTATATTTTTCTCTAGATATTCATTAATTTCTCTTAACTGATTAGCAGCATTTACAATATGCTCCACAGATTTTGGATTAATCTTCTCTTTTGCAAAAGATATGATTCTATGTCTGATTTTATTACGGCTATAATCCTCTGACAGATTTGTAATGTCTGTTCGATAATCCATGTTGTTTTGCTCTAAGTAGGATTCTATCTGCTCTCTTGTTACACACAATAATGGTCGTATAATAGTACCCCTAACAGCACTGATTCCAGTCAGGCCTTTGATTCCACTTCCGCGAAATAAGTGAAATAGTATAGTTTCTGCATTATCATTTTTATTATGTGCAATTGCTACTTTATTACACATATTTTTTTCACAACATGCAGAAAATGCCTGATATCTCACATTCCGGCCAGCTTCCTCTTCCGTTAATCCCTGACTTCTGGCTATTGCCGGAACATCAGCATGAACTACAGAGAATGGAATTTGATACTGATTACATAACTCCCGAACAAAATTCTCGTCTTCAAAAGCATCCCCTCCCCGTATTCCGTGATTCACATGAACCACAAATAAAGATAACTGATACGGACTAATTAGCTGTCTAAGGACATGGAAAAGGCAGACAGAATCTGCGCCACCGGATACTCCAACTACAATTCTGTCTCCCTTGGATATTAATTTATGATCTACTATATAATTCTCAACTTTTTTTAGCATAATACTCCCATAACCGTCACTTTACTGTCGACTTTGTTTCATTTTAACTCGAACTATAATAAATTTCAAGTGTCCGGTTTATCTCATGGTATTTACTTTAATTTTTTCCAAAATCCTATGGTTAAAACAGTCATATCATCTTTTGGAACCCAGTGATTTAATTCCAGTGCCTGATTAAGTACAGCATTTGCAATCTCCCCGGGATTATTCATTGTAAGATCAGATATAAACTCTTCTAAGAATTTTTCTTTTTCTTCCCCTGGAATACAATCGACTACTCCATCTGTTACCATAATAATAAAATCTCCATCCTTTAATTTGGTGTTTAATACGTCATAGTCCATCTGGTTGATTATTCCGGCAGGCAACGTCTGGGACTGAATGGTTTCAACCCAACCCTCTCGTTTGATAAATGTGGAAGATGCCCCTATTTTTATAATGTCACAGGATCCTGTAAATAGATTAATAATACTCATATCGATGGTTGAAAAGGTCTGTTCCTCCGACTTTAATACTAAAATTGAATTAATAAGTTTAATTGCAGACTCCTTTTTAAAACCAGCTTCCATAAACTGTTCCAGCAACTCAACTACAGATTCACTTTCTTCACAAGCAGCTTCTCCACTTCCCATTCCATCAGACAAAGTCATGATAACCGTACTAGAATCTGGATAAATAAAAGAGAAATTATCTCCTGAAATCCTTGCACCCTCTTTGGTCATTTTCGCCATACCTGTAATTACTTTATATTCTGTATCCTCAACAAATACAAAGGTGTCATAATCTTTTGTCATTACATTTTTACAGCCGTCCCCCGGGCGCATTCGTTTACCAAAGGCACTGCTTACTAAGGAAGCTGCCTCTTTGGTTGTAATACACAATCCCTTTTCCGTTCGGGCAGTCATATAGATTTCCTGTTTCTCATTTCTTTTATCAAAAACTGCCACTCGCTTTACCATAATATGATTTGACTTAAGCTGATAAATCAATCGTTTCTTCATTTCTTCTGTAGTTTCTGCTGTTTTATAAAGATCCAGGGAAAAGTCGTCAATTATGTTGGCAACTTCACTTAGCTGTCCCGCGATTGCTTCTCTGCTTTCTGCCATCCGGTTATGCCAGGTTAAATTCAGTTTGGCAAGTTCTAGAATCCTCCTTGTTTCTGACAGAAAATGATCCAGATAAATACACCTGCCTGCAAATTCTGATGGTACTTCATGCAGGGCAATGGTTCCGTTCTTTTCAACAACCTCTATAATCCGATAAGCCCCCTGATATGTTTCATAAAAGTTGCTTTTCCAGCAGAGATTACAGTTGGTACAATCCTTACAAAGATGTTCTGAAATTTCATCAAATACTTTATTTTTGTCATACTTATCTAAAGCGGTTTTCTTTTCTGCAATGGAATTAAAAGTATCCGAAAGATTTTGAAAGGATTCCGAGAAATCCCGCAGTTTACCCTTTGCAATATTTTGAATATTCTGCCGAACGAAGATATCTTCGTTCTCTCCCTCCCTATGGGCACTCACTTTTATCATCAGGTTTTTAGGTAACAATAGAAATAGTACTGCACTTGAAGCTAATGCTCCCACTAAGGACAGGTCAAACTGGGAATTTTGATACAGATCCCCTAATAAAAGTACTCCGGATGCATACATGGTGGTTGTAATAAAGCGCCCCAGTTCACGAAAGGTGCCTGCAATAATTCCTACCATACACATATAACCAATCTGATTCATCTGGGAAGAATCAATGGCTAAAATAATACCACAGGCTGCACCAGCTAAGGCACCATATCCTGCGCCGTATTTATATCCTAAAAATAAAACAAAGAATAGGGATGCAGTTGTTATTAGAGAAAAGCCGGTTATTTCAATTTTAGGCAATCCATAAATTGCTATTCCTAAAATAACTGCCAGACTTATAATTTGTTCATTATCAAGGACTTGTCCCTTTATTTCATGGAGTAAAGGTTCTATTCCCTTCCTAAAGATAAAAGTTAATGCAAATACCCCAATTCCTTCGGCGATTCCTAACATAATATTATACTG
>JAQSYR010000045.1 GCA_029256035.1 Anaerocolumna sp.
CAGACCATTTATTGATTCAGTTACTATAAAATGTCCGGAATGTGGGAAAGAAATGACCCGTGTAAAACCAGTGATTGACTGCTGGTTTGATTCTGGCTCCATGCCATTTGCCCAATGGCATTATCCTTTTGAAAATAAAGAGATGTTTGAAGCAAATTATCCTGCAGATTTTATTAGTGAAGCCGTGGATCAGACCAGAGGATGGTTTTATTCCCTGGTTGCTATTTCCACACTTATTTTTGGTGATGCTTCCTTTAAAAATGTAATTGTTCTTGGACATGTGCAGGATGAAAATGGTCAGAAAATGTCGAAATCCAAAGGGAATGCAGTAGATCCTTTTGATGCTTTAGCAGAACATGGTGCAGATGCCATTCGCTGGTACTTCTCCATTAATAGTGCCACGGAAGGACAAAGAAAATTCATGGGTACTTTCTGGAATACCTATGCATTTTATGTTCTTTATGCAAATATCGATGAGTTTGATGCAACAAAATATAAATTGGAATATGATAAACTACCGGTTATGGATAAATGGTTATTATCTAAGTTAAACACAGTAATAAAAACAGTGGATAATCATCTTGAGAATTACCGTATCACAGAAGGTGCAAGAGTACTGGATAGTTTTGTAGACGAAATGAGTAACTGGTATGTAAGACGAAGCAGGGAACGTTTCTGGGCAAAGGGAATGGAACAGGATAAGATTAATGCTTATATGACTTTATATACGGCATTGGTTACATTAGCAAAGGTAGCTGCTCCGTATATCCCGTTTATGACAGAGGATATCTATCGTAACCTGGTAGTAAATCTGGATAAGACGGCACCCGAAAGTATTCATTTATGCTTATATCCTACCTATAACGAAACTTACATTGACAAAGAACTAGAAGAAAACATGGAAGCAGTTCTTGATATTGTTGTTCTTGGTCGTGCCTGCAGAAATACTGCTAATATTAAGAACAGACAACCAATTGGTACCATGTATGTAAAGGCAGATTATGGGTATACAGATGGTCAAGGTAATAAAGTAGCAGGGTTACCTGATTTCTATAAAGAAATCATTGAGGAAGAGTTAAATGTTAAGAAGGTTGTATTTACAGATGACGTTAGAAACTTTACTTCTTACAGCTTTAAACCTCAGTTAAAGACATTAGGACCTAAATTTGGTAAACAGCTTGGACAAATTCGACAGATTTTATCGGAATTAGACGGTAACACTGCAATGGATGAAATCAATGAAACTGGTAGCCTTAAAATCTTACTTGATGGAGCTGAAGCAGTACTATTAAAAGAAGATCTTTTAATAGAAGCAGCCCAGACGGAAGGATACATTTCTAATTCCGATGCTGGGGTTACAGTGGTTCTTGATACAAATCTTTCGCCAGAATTAGTGGAAGAGGGCTTTGTAAGGGAAATCATTAGTAAGATTCAAACCATGAGAAAAGATGCAGGCTTTGAAGTTATGGATCATATCGTGGTATCCCAGTCTGGAAATGATACAATTAAAGCAATTATAGAAAGAAATGCAGAAGAGATTAAATCAGAAGTTCTAGCAGATCAGTTAATCTTAGAAGCAGCAAAGGGAAGCACCAAAGAATGGAACCTAAACGGAGAGAATGTAACCCTTGGTGTAGAAAGAATATAATTTTAATAATAAAGTAGAAAATAAACCATAGAATACTTGTAATAAGGTTTTTGCAAGTGTTTTATGGTTTGTTTTAATTTACATTATAATAGGTAGATATTATTTCATTAATCTGTATATATATACAATCTGTCTTCTGAATATTTATTTGGTATTATCTATCTATAATCTTATACCGTATCATTTACTTGTGCAAAAATTAATAATTGGTGTATAATAGTAGTATAATGCAAGGAAATAAATGGAATACATACGTAGCAGGAGGTTTTCGTGATTAAATTTGATAAAGAATTATTTAAAGAAAATGTGCATGAATATATGAAATTACTTTATCGCAAGACATTGGATGAAGCATCAGAACAACAGATATTTCAGGCAGTTGCACTATCCATTAAGAATACAATTATGGACAATTGGATGGATACTCATAAAGAATATGAAGCCAGAGATGTTAAAACAGTTTACTATTTATCCATGGAATTCCTTATAGGTCGAGCTTTAGGAAATTGTATTATTAACTTAAAAGAGAATAAAGAGATTCGGGAAGCCATTGATGAACTGGGACTAAATCTTGACGTTATAGAAGATGAAGAGCCGGATCCAGCATTAGGCAATGGCGGTCTTGGAAGACTGGCAGCATGCTTTTTGGACTCCTTGTCTACCTTAGGATATGCGGCCTATGGCTGTGGAATTCGTTATCACTATGGTATGTTTAAACAAGTGATTGACAACGGGTATCAGGTTGAAAAGCCGGATGACTGGTTAAGAGATGGCTATCCATTTGAAATTAAACGGGCAGAATATGCCAAGGAAGTAAAATTTGGTGGATATGTAAGAATGATACGTGACGATCAGGGCAGGGAGCGGTTTATCCAGGAAAATTATAACTCTGTACTGGCAGTTCCTTATGATCTTCCCATTGTGGGTTATGGCAATGGCATTGTTAATACCTTAAGAATATGGGATGCAGAGGCCATAAATACATTTATGCTGGATTCCTTTGATAAAGGTGAATATCAAAGGGCAGTGGAACAGGAGAATCTGGCAAAGAATATATGTAAAGTTTTATATCCTAATGATAATCATTATGCCGGAAAAGAACTTCGGCTAAAACAGCAATACTTTTTCGTTTCAGCCAGTGTGCAAAGAGCCGTTGCAAAATATATGGAGAAACATAATGATATTAAAAAGTTATATGAGAAAGTATGCTTTCAATTGAATGATACCCATCCAACGGTTGCAGTAGCTGAACTAATGAGAATTTTACTGGATGAATACTATCTAACTTGGGATGATGCCTGGGAGATAACCAATAAAACCTGTGCCTATACAAATCACACCATTATGTCAGAAGCTTTAGAGAAGTGGCCGGTAGATTTATTCTCCCGTTTACTTCCAAGAGTATATCAAATAATTGAAGAGATAAATCGCAGGTTTGTCCTCTTAATTATGAATAAATATCCAGGAGATACGGGCAAAGTCGAACGTATGGCAATTCTATTTAACGGCCAGGTCCGCATGGCTAACCTTGCCATTACTGCAGGGTTTTCTGTAAATGGAGTGGCAAGGCTCCATACGGAGATACTGAAAAATCAAGAATTGAAAGACTTCTATCAAACATTTCCAGAGAAGTTTAATAATAAAACCAATGGCATAACACAAAGACGTTTCCTGCTTCACGGCAATCCTGCACTTGCAAGCTGGATATCAGGTAAAATCGGTGATGGATGGATAACAAATCTTTCGGAAATAAAAGAGTTAACCAGGTTTACAAATGATGAGCAAAGCTTAAAAGACTTTATGCATATAAAATATCAAAATAAATTAAAACTTACTGCCTATATAAAAGAACATAATGGAATTGATATAAATCCTGATTCTATCTTTGATGTGCAGGTAAAAAGACTGCATGAATATAAAAGACAGCTCCTTAATATTCTTCATATTATGCACCTTTATAATCATCTTAAGAAAAATCCTGATATGGAGTTTTATCCAAGAACATTTATATTTGGTGCGAAAGCCTCGGCTGGGTACACCAGGGCAAAAGCAATTATTAAACTAATTCATAGTGTTGGAGAAGTGGTAAATCAGGATCCGGTTATAGGAAACAGGATAAAAGTAGTGTTTATCGAAAATTATCGTGTTTCTAATGCTGAGATAATTATTGCTGCAGCAGATGTTTCAGAACAAATTTCAACTGCAAGTAAAGAAGCATCAGGTACAGGAAATATGAAACTTATGCTAAATGGGGCACTAACACTGGGCACTATGGATGGGGCTAATGTAGAAATAGTAGAAGAAGTTGGAATTGAAAATGCTTTTATTTTTGGTTTAAGTTCAGACGAAGTAATTCAATTTGAACAACAAGGCAATTACAATCCAAAAGAGATATATGAAAATGATCCGGAGCTTAGACTTGTAATAGATCAGCTGGTGAATGGTTTCTATTCTCCTGAAAATACAGAACTTTTTCGAGAATTATATCAATCCTTGTTACAACCATTAGGAGGAGCAAGAGCAGATCAGTATTTTATTTTAAAAGATTTCCGGTCCTATGAAGCAGCACAAAAACAAGTGGAGATAGCCTATCAAAACAAAAATAGCTGGGCAAAATCAGCACTATTAAATACTGCCAATGCTGGAAAATTCTCTTCAGACAGAACCATTGAAGAATATGTAAAAGATATTTGGCATTTAGAAAAGGTCAAACTTTCATAAAAGAGATTAAAATTCTTTGTTTCTGGGATTTAGCTATGAATAAAACTGTCATTTCTGGTGAAAATATACCTAGAGGTGATAATAATGAAAAAGCACAACTTAGCTGAATTTCTAAAAAGCAAGAGTTTTTATGCGTTATTATGTGTTGGGGCATTGGCAATCGTAGTGATTGCAATGGTGGGATTGAATCAATCATCTGAGAAAGACAAAGTAAACAATCTGGTAGATCTGAACGAACCGATTGCTTCAGATGTGGCTGATGGTGAAGATAATAGTAACCAAGAGATTGGTAGTCAATCAGACACAAATAACTCAAATCCTGAAGATGTTGCAAATAATGAAGGCAGCAATCAGACGGATGTGGCACAAGGCGATACCAATGTACCGGTTACAGATGGAAGCCTGTTAGAATTTGATATTTACGAAGATCCTAATGGATCCGTAACTACAAATGAAACTGATTCTCCAGGAGAAGCAGTAGCTTCAGAATCCAATACAGGAGAATCGGTTGCTTCAAACACAGAAGAAGAAACCAATGATACCCAGGCAGCGCAGTCTGTTATGAAGCCGGAGACGTTACACTTTACTGTGGAAAGTGGCTTACTGTGGCCTGTAAAAGGAAATGTTCTTATGAATTATAGCATGGACAGAGTGATTTATTTTGAAACATTAGAACAATTTAAATGCAATCCAGCTATTATTATTGACGCTAAAGTGGGAACAGAGGTATTAAGTGCTGCAAAGAGTATAATTACATCCATTGAGGAGAATGCAGAAACCGGAATAACAGTAACTGCATCCATAGGTAATGGATATAGTCTTGTATATGGTCAACTTAATGATGTAAAAGCAGAAGTTGGTGATACTCTTGATGAGGGCGAAGTTATCGGAACTATAGCAGAACCTACCAAGTATTATTCCTTGGAAGGAAGCAATTTATATTTCCAGGTATTAAAAGAAGAAGAAACCATAAATCCTATGGCATTACTTCGTTAACCTGGAGTGTTAAAGAAGAATATTGGAATTTTGATTGTAAAAAGGGTAACAGAATAGAAAGTGATAAACGAGAGGAATTGAATAATAGGTTAGAGTTTTAAATAAACTTTAACTTAATATAAAGATTCCTCTTTTTGTTATTACAAATATTATAAGTTTAGAAAATTTTCGTTGTAATCATATACAAAAATTTGTGGCAAGATTATATAAAATGTGAATTGACAAACATTTGTTTTGTGAAAGTTGTAATATGTTATATAAAAAATAGTAGTAATAATTATTAAAAAAATAAAATATATAGCAGTTGTAATAAAAAACAACAGGGATTTCTTACAAAATGCCTAAGTTCCTGTCTTGACTAAACTGAAAAATTGGTATATGATAATTTTATCATATATACTAAGGAAGTATAGTTTCAGATACTTCCTTTTTGTATATACAAAAATAAGGAGGAGAAATTATGAAATTGAAAAAGCTACTAGCAACTACGCTTGTTTTAGCTATGACAGCAACTATGATTGCTGGATGTGGTAAAAAAGAAGAAACAAGCACACCAACAGATGGCACTACTGCTGCTGGAACAGAAGCAACTACAGCTGCAGCAGATCCTGCAGCAAATCCATACCCAGGTACACCAGGTGAGGGAGAAATCACAATTAACATTGCTTCAGAACCACCTCAATTATTTACAGTAACAACTACAGATACTACATCATTTACTGTAATCCGTCACGTAATTGAAAACTTAGTTTCCTTAGATGAAAACGACAAGGTTGCTCCAGGTGTTGCAACTGACTGGACTGTTAGCGATGATGGTTTAGTTTACACTTTCAATCTTCGTCAGGATATGAAATGGTCTAACGGAGAACCTGTAACTGCAAATGACTTTGTATTTGCTTGGAAATCCCTTTTAACACCTTCTTTTGCTGCTGATTATGCATACTTTGGTTATATTTTCAAAAATGGTCAGGCATACAATGAAGGAACTGTTGGTGCAGAAGAACTTGGATTTAAAGCTCTTTCTGATTATCAGTTAGAAGTTACACTTGAAAATCCTGCATCTTATTTCCTTGATACTTTAGCATTTGGTGTATTTGCTCCATTAAATGAAAAAGCATACAATGAATTTGGTGAAGCTTACGGTACAGATGCTGATAAAATGGCTTTCAACGGTGCATACAAGATTTCTTCTTGGGAACATGAAAGCAAATTAGTTCTTGAAAAGAACCCAGATTACTATAACGCTGCTAATATTGAAATTGAAAAAATCAACATGGTAATGATTAACGATGCAAACGCAGCTATGAATGCATTCAAAGCTGGTGAAGTTGATGTTATTGGTGTTAACGGTGAACAATCTGCTATGATGAAAGCAGAAGGTTACCCTGTTACAACTTATGATGATGGTTCTGTATGGTATTTAGAATATAATTTAAATGATCCATATTTAGCAAATGCTAACCTTCGTAAAGCTCTTACATATGCAATTGATAAGCAGACTTTCGTTGATGCTATTTTAAAGAATAGCTCAAAACCTGCTGTTTCCTTTACAGCTCCTGCTATTAACGGCTTAAATGATAAATTTGCTAACGAAGTTGGTGCTTTAATTCCAGCACTTGATGCTGCGAAAGCTAAAGAGTTTTATGATTTAGCATTACAAGAACTTGGAGTTGACTCCATAGAACTTACTATGATTTCTGATGATAGTGATACAGCAATTGATAATGCTGCATTCGTTCAGGAACAATTAAGAACAAATTTAGGACTTGAAATTACAGTTGAATCCATGCCTTTCAAGAGCAGACTTGAGAGAATGTCTAACAAAGACTTCTCTATCGTATTTGCTGGATGGGGTCCTGACTATAATGATCCTATGACATATCTTGATATGTTTGAAACAGGTAACGGTAACAATCATACTAGCTATACAAGTGCAGCATATGATGAATTACTTGATAAAGTTCGTGCTGAATTAGATCCTGCGACTCGTATGGGATACTTAGTAGAACTTGAGAAGTTATTAATGGAAGATATGCCAATTGGTCCTGTATACTGGAGATCCAGAGATTACATCATGAGTGGAAAACTTGATTCTGGTGTATTAAGAACTGCATTCCAGGATATGAACTACAAATTTGCTAAATTAGCAAAATAATATTTGCCAGTAAGGATATTAACAGGGTGGTGCGGGCTGTGCTTAACAACTCGCACCTCCTTCATGTTAATTTTAATAACGTTGAAAATTGAAGATTGCTTTAATTATTAGCATATCTTATACGTATTTATAAATTTTAATATTTTTTTTGACTCATGGTAATTTATACCCAAGACAATCGTGTTGATTTATAGTATAATAGTAAAGTAACTGTGAAATCGGATAAAATACTGGCCGTATAAGAATTCTTATCCTATATTACTTTAATACATTAATGTTTCAAGGTTGTATAGGATAACAATTCTTTGTGTCGATTCTTGTTAGATTTCATAAAAAAATATATTTAAAAGAAAGAAAGGAGGAATGCATGTGATTAAATATGTAGCAAAACGGTTAGTTTATGCTTTGTTAACTATCATTGCACTAACTGCATTAACATTTTTTATGATGCGACTATTACCCGGAGATCCTTTCATTGGTACGAAAGCAATCCCTGAAACTACATTAAAGGCATTGAACGCAAAATACGGTCTTGATAAACCGGTACTCGAGCAGTTCGCCATTTATATGACAAATGTATTTAAAGGAGATTTAGGTATCTCAATAAAATATACTCGCCCGGTAACTGATATAATAGCACAAGCATTTCCATATTCATTTGATTTAGGAATCAGAGCACTTATTTTTGCAACTATTATGGGTATTCTCCTAGGTATTGTTGCATCCGTGAAGAGAGGAACTAAGTGGGATACACTTACTATGTTTATTGCTATTGTTGGTGTATCTGTGCCAAACTTTATTGTAGGTTCTTTGCTTCAGTATTTCTTAGGATTAAAGCTATTTGAATTTACTGGTGTTAAGGTGTTTCCAATTACGGGTTGGGGTACTTTTGCAAGTACCATACTTCCATCCTTTGCTTTAAGTTTTGGTTCTCTGGCAACAATCTCCAGATTAATGAGAACAAGTATGCTGGATGTATTAGGTCAGGATTACATAAAAACTGCAAAGTCAAAAGGATTATCTCAAAAAAAGATTATCTGGAAACATGCAGTTCGTAATGCAATCATGCCTGTCATTACCGTATTAGGACCAATTGCTGCCACAGTTCTTACTGGAGCATTTGTTGTTGAAAACATCTTCTCCATACCTGGTATGGGAAAATTCTTTGTAATGAGTATTCAGGAACAAGATTATACAATGATTTCAGGAATTACATTATTCTACGGGGTATTTTTGGTACTTGCAAATTAGTATTTATATTTTTAATCATATTATTAGCCATTGTTGTCCCTATGGTATCACCTTATTCAATCAGTGAGCAGCATTATGGTCATATGAATGCTGAGTTCGGATTTAAAGATCCTACCGATGGACATATGCATATATTTGGAACAGATAAATTAGGCCGTGATGTATTTACCAGAGTATGGTCTGGTGCAAGAATTTCCTTATTTATCTCTTTTACTGCAGTATTTGTTAATGTAATCATTGGTATTATCTATGGTGGTATTTCCGGTTATGTTGGAGGAGCTGTGGATAATATTATGATGCGAATAGTTGAGGTTATTAACGGTATTCCGTACTTAATTATCGTTATATTATTAATGATGGTAATGAAACCAGGTGTAACTACCATGGTTATTGCTTATGCTGCTGTTGGATGGACTGGTATGGCAAGGCTTGTGCGTGGCCAGATCATGAGTTTAAAACAGCAGGATTATGTTGTTGCAGCTAAGGTTATGGGAGCTAGACCAGGTAGAATCATCTTTAAGCATTTGATTCCAAATACCCTGAGTGTTGTAATCGTAAATATTACCCTGGCGATACCAGGTGCAATCTTTACAGAAGCTTTCTTAAGTTACATTGGACTTGGAGTTCAGGTACCGATTGCCAGCTGGGGAACCCTTGCAAATGATGCAAGTAAAGTGTTCCAGTTATATCCGGCACAGTTAATTATACCAGCAATCTGCATCAGTTTGACGATGCTATCATTCAATCTGCTAGGTGACGGTTTACGTGATTCTCTGGATCCTAAGTTAAGGAGGTAATGTGATGAGTAAAGTATTACAAGTAAATGATTTACGTGTATCCTTCGATACTTATGCCGGTGAAGTCCAGGCTGTCCGTGGTGTCAGTTTTGAGTTAGAGGAAGGTGAAGTTCTTGCCATTGTTGGTGAGAGCGGTTGTGGTAAGAGTGTAACGGCTCAGACCATAATGAAACTAAATCCTATGCCTCCGGCAAGAATAGTAAGCGGAGAGATCATTTTAGGAGATAAAGATATAGTAGGTACTTCAGAAAAAGGAATGATGAAAATCAGAGGTAAGGATGTCAGTATGATATTCCAGGATCCGATGACATGCCTTAACCCTACTATGCAAGTTGGGAAGCAGTTAACAGAAGCTATTCGCAATCATCAGAAACTATCAAGAGAAGAGGCTATCAAGGAAGCTATTCGTTTGCTGGAGATAGTAAATATTCCAAATCCAGAAGAGAGAGCAAAACAGTATCCTCACCAGTTTTCTGGTGGTATGAGACAAAGAGTTATGATTGCAATGGCTCTTTCTAGTGCTCCAAAGTTACTGATTGCAGATGAGCCAACTACTGCACTTGATGTTACAATTCAGGCTCAGATTATGGACCTGTTAAAAGAGATTAAAGAGAAGACAAATACAGCTATCATACTTATTACTCACTTCCAACAGTAGAAATGGACCGCAGCATTCGTTTGGTTTCTATTCCTGGAACACCACCTGATTTACTAAATCCTCCCGTTGGCTGTGGTTTTGCAAACAGGTGTGAAAATTGCATGAAGATTTGCCATGAAGAATTACCACCTCATTTCGATATAAATGAACAGCACAAATCCGCTTGCTGGTTACTGCATGAGGATTGTCCGAATCCGATGGAGGTGAATTCAAATGGAAAATAAAAGC
>JAQSYR010000046.1 GCA_029256035.1 Anaerocolumna sp.
CTGCTCCGTATTCATCTCTTTAATATCAACACCATCAACTGTAATTTTCCCCTTTTGTATCTCATAGTATCTTCCTATGAGATTAAGAATAGAGGATTTTCCTGCACCGGTGGCACCAACAAATGCCACACGCTGTCCTGGCTCTATGACAAAACTTACGTCTCTTAGGATCCAATTCTCACCTTCATAAGCAAACCATACATGTTCAAATTCAATTCGTCCTTTGATTTTCTTTAAAAGTTTTGGATTTTCAGGATTCACAATAAGAGGTTCTTCCTCTAATATGGTAAATATCTTTTCCGCCGATGCCATGGCAGACTGTAAGGATCCAAGTTGTTCTGCCAACTCCTGAATTGGCTCAAAGAAGGAATTAATGTATTGTATAAATATATATAAAGTTCCTATGGTAATATTCCCTTTCATTACGGTAACAAGGGATACCACTGATAATATATATATAGAAGGTCGAAAGATTGCAAATACCATCATTTCTCTAAAGTTTGCCTTATATAAATCTACACTTTTTTCTTCAAACTCCTTATATTTTTCTTTTTCCCTTGCAAATATCTGAATCAGTTTCATACCTGAGATATGTTCCGAAAGATATGTATTTATAATGGTGAGCTTGGTTCTTGCAACACGATAAGTAGCTCTGGATATAGATTTAAATAGCATGGTAAGCCCAATAATAAATGGTAATAAAGCAAATCCATAAAGAGATAATTTAATATTAATGCTAAGCATTACTAGTGCTAGTCCAAGGATTTTAATTATGTTTTTAAATAACTTTACAAGAATGTTAGCATACATTTCATTTAAAGCTTCCACATCATTGGTAATTCTGGTTACTAATCGCCCTACCGGCGTAATATCAAAGAATCTTAACGACAGATTATGAACATGCTGGAAAACTTCCTGTCTGATGTTATAAATAATATTCTGGCCGGCTAACTGATGTATCCATGCCTGAAGAAAATTAAAGAGAAAGCTAATAATTAATACAATAAGGTAAATAAAAGCAGTCATTTTTACGCCGTTAAAATTACCTGTATCAATAAATTTATCAATGGCATTTCCCACCAATATGGGCCGGTATAATTCTAATCCTGTAATACATAATACCAGAATAAGGGCGGTTAACATCCAATGCCAATATGGCATGGCATAGGACAGGAGGCGTAGCAAAATGTTCCCCTGTATGGACTTTTCATAATCAATTTCACGTCGTTTCTTCATGGCACATAACCTTTCCAACCTTTAATAAAAACAGTCCCCTACTATTTCTTTTAGAACTCTTTTCTTCAACTATTTACTTTTATACTGCTTCCAACTGTTTTTCCAACTGCTGCTTTTCATACATATCTGCATATATGCCACGTTTCTCTAGTAACTCTTCATGGGTACCATATTCCGCCATAATGCCAGAATCTAATACCAGAATCTTATCTGCATTCTGAATGGTAGAGATTCTGTGGGCAATAATAATGGTAGTTTTCCCTTTTCTATTTTCCTTAAGATTAGTCAGAATCTGCTCTTCCGTATTAGTATCGACTGCAGATAAAGCGTCATCCAGAATAAGTATGGGAGCGTCTTTCATAAGGGCTCTGGCAATGGAACTTCGTTGTTTCTGACCACCGGAGAGGGTAACTCCCCGTTCTCCAACCAAAGTTCCATACTGTAATGGGAAGTTCATTATGTTCTCGTGAATATTTGCTTCCTTTGCAGCTTTATGTACTAATTCCAAATCCTTAGTTTCTGAACCAAAAGCTATATTATTTTGCAGGGTATCAGAAAACAGGAAATTATCCTGAGGAACGTATGCTATATTTTCTCTCAAAGTTTTAAGGGGTATCTCACGAATCTCGTACCCATCTAGAAGTATGCTCCCTTTCGGTGCATTATATAAACGAAGTAAAAGATTAGCAATGGTAGTTTTGCCGCTGCCCGTTCGTCCAAGAATAGCCAGTGTATTTCCCTGTTCTACTATTAAAGAAATTTGCTTTAACACTTCCGTGTTTTCCTCTGTATATCGGAAGGATAACTCCTTAAATTCAATTTTACCATTCAATTGTTCCACCGGTTTAACATATTTTTCTTCATATATCTCCGGTTTTTCATTAAATATATTTTGTATTCTTTTTATAGAAGCAATCCCCTGTGAGAAGAAGGTTATGCTGTCACCAGTTGCAATCATTGGCCACACCAGCATATTTATGTATTGGTTAAATGCAATGAACCGTCCTATGGTAATATCTCCCTGAATTGTAAGGTATCCTCCATAAAGCAATGTAATTACACTGGAAATGCCAATGAGGATATCTAAGAGTGGCATAATAAATGCTTGCAATTTAACAACTCTTAAATTTCTTTCTTTATTTTTTAAATTCGCTTTGGCAAATTCTTTTAACTCTTTTCGTTCCTGTACAAATGCTTTAATTACACGAATTCCAGAGATACTTTCCTGTACCTGGTCTGTAAGTTCTGAAAATGCCTGTTGTTTCTCGTCAAAACGCTTCTCAATTGCGTTGCCATAATATATGCCACCTACCCCAAGTAAGATTAGTGGGATTACTGCAAGTAAGGTTAATCTAAGATCAACATAAAGAATCATCTTTGTTAATACCATAATTGTCATAATTCCTGCATCAAAGGAGGTTATAACGGCAGGACCCGTAGCCATTCGAATTGCATTTAAATCATTTGTAAAATGGGCCATTAAGTCTCCTGTTTTATTTTTATTAAAATAATTCATGGATAAAGTTTCCAAGTGTGCAAATAGATCATTTCTTAATTCACATTCAATTGCCCTGGATGATCCAAAGATATAATAGCGCCATCCAAATCTTCCCAACGCAAGTATAAGCCCTACTAACACGATCTTTCCAATGCCAAACATTACCCCATGCATATCCATGGTACCGCTTTCTAAACCATCGGTGATTTCTCCCGTAAACTGAGGTATATAAAGATTCATAAAATCTACAATAAATAAAATTAGTATACCTGCAATATATTTCCACTTGTATTTATCGATGTATTTAAATATTACAATAATATCTTTCATCCATATACCCTCCATAAAACTGAATTACTATATTATCATACTTTTTCTTCCGTTTTTCAATGTTAAAATCATATAAACTTTTTTATGTATAACAAAAAAAATTATTGCAAATATATGCACAAAGGTGGAAAATGTAATGGAATTAGATTTTGGTAATAAGATTAAAAGATATAGAAATAAGAACAATATGACGATACAGGAATTTGCTAATAAAACAGGGTTAAGTACTGCTTTACTTAGTCAGATAGAACGGAATATAGCAAATCCTACCATTAATGTATTAAAGACGGTATCAGATGCCATTGGCATTAGTATTTCTGAATTATTAGCTCCTGAAATTAAGAATATAGATTTAGTTTTACGTGCTTCGGAACGTAAAATAGTATTTGACTCTAACCATAAACATATTATGTATAGTATTCTGGCCAATGCCCCAACCAATAATAGCTTTGATGTATTAATGATTCATTTGGACCCATTTAGTGAATCTGACTACCGCTTAAGTTCTCATCCCCAAGAGGAAGCTTTAATTATCCTCGAAGGAGAGGTAGAGATGATCTTCGAGGATGAAATTATTACACTGTACGTAGGTGATACTATACGTATTCTTCCTAATCGTCTTCACAGACTAAAAAATACTACAGGCAATAGTATGGTAGGTATTACATTTAAGTCACAAACACATTTTTAATAGAAGATTTACATAATTCGGTTTTTTTGTTCAAAGGAAAAGGTTGGGTTCAAAGTGACACTTCTTCCCCCAGATACTTCTATGGTAGTTCCTGTCATATAGGACGCTGCATCACTGGCTAAAAATATAACGGGTTTAGCAATTTCATGAGGTTCAGCCAAACGCTGTAACAAGGTACCTCCTGCATTATATTTTAATTCTTCTTCCGAAATCGTTTCTCTGACCATAGGTGTTAAAGTAAACCCAGGCATGATACAGGTTACTCGGACACCATATGCGGCATATTCTCCAGCAAATGTATTGGTCAGATTTACTATGGCTGCTTTTAACGGGCCATAGAGTGTGCTTCTTCCTGCGGATGGACACCTGGCTGCTAAAGAACTGATGTTTACTATACTTCCTCCTGTTTCCTTCATATAACGAAAAGCTGCCTGGCATCCAAAAATAGCAGATTTAAAGCAAATAGAAGTTATTTTATCAATTTCTTCCGAGGTATACTCATTACCCTCTTTTGATAAAGTAGCGCCTACATTATTAATCCAACAGTCGATTCCATGAAATCTTTTCGCTACATTATCTGCAAATTCATACAGTTTCTTATCATCTGTTACATCAACAGATTCATAATACACCTCTCCAAGTTCCATTAATTCTTCTGCTGCTTTTTTTAGCTCCTGTGAATTTCTGGCGCAGATGGCAACTTTAGAACCTTCTTTTAAAAATTCTTTTGCAATTGCAAATCCTATTCCTTTGCTGCCACCTAAAACAACTGCCGTTTTATTCTTTAAACCCATATCCATATGATATACTCCTAAAATATATTAATTATCTATCATTATTTTTAAAATTTCTAAATCAGTTTCTTTCATACCATCTTTTCCAAGTCTGCCGACACTAGACATAGTCTCCTCAATATCTGATTTTACTATGCCATCTCCCGCCTTAAAATGTTCATTATTCATTGCCATATGATGGGCAAGAATTGCAGCGTCTAATGCAGATGCTATTTTTGCCGCACAGGATGCTTTTGCTCCATCACATACGATTCCAGACACATTGGCAAGGGTATTTACTATGGAATATTGAATCTGCTCTTTGCTTCCTCCTGCAAGATAGGTAATTGCTGCACCACTTCCGCACGCTGCACTTACGGCTCCACAATAAGCAGAAAGTTTCCCGATTTTAGACTTCTGGTGAATGGATATTAAATTACTAATAACTAAGGCTCTATATAAAGATTCCATATCACATCCAAATTCTTTTGCATATTCAATAACTGGCAAGGAAACTGTCATACCCTGATTACCACTTCCAGAATTAATGATTACCGGCATACTACAACCGCTCATTCTTGCATCAGATCCTGCCGCAGCCCTGGCAATTGCCTTAATTCTAATATCATTACCGTAAACCCTTAACATGGTCTTACCAATGTTAGCACCATAGGCATTTTTTAATCCTTCATTTGATATTGCCATATTATAGCGGATTTCACGATCTAATAATTCTGATACGTCCTGCATGTTAACTATATTTGCAAATTCAAGAATGGAATCTACGGTCATTTCTGTAACTTCTGTGCCTTTTGATTCTGTATCTTCATACTCCCTGTCTTTTTGAAATAATATTTGACCATTTAATACTTCTTTTACAATATTAGTGTGACCACCCTCTATTTCAACCATTGCAGTATCATTTCCAGCCTTAGCTGTAACAATTAAATGCAGATTTGCATCTCCTTCTAAAAGTTCCACTTCACATATATTATTGTCCAATAATTTTTTTGTAAGGATAATATCATCTGTGGTAACATTACTTATTACTTCTAATTTCTTCTCCGGGTTACCACAAACCATTCCAAGTATGGTGGCTACTTCTATCCCTTTTAGCCCTCCTGAATTTGGTACAATAACCCCTTTTACATTTTTAATAATATTACCACTACAGGCGGTAATTAATTTCTCCGGTTGTTTCCCAAGTACTTTTCTTGCAACTGCACTACAGTACGCAATTGCAATTGGTTCGGTACAACCCATTGCAGGTACCAGTTCTTCTTTTAGAATTTTTAAATATGTATCATATTTGTTTTTATCAAATGTCATAATAAACCTCACTTACTTTCTACTTTAATCACCTAAATATGCTTTTTGAACATCACTATTATTTAAAAGTTCTTTCCCGGTTCCTTCTAAAACAACTCTGCCAGTTTCTAGAACATACCCTCTATCTGCAATACTTAATGCCATAGATGCATTTTGTTCGATAAGTAAAACTGTTTTTCCCTCGTCTCGAATTTTTAAAATTAATTCAAATATTTCTTCCACAATAATTGGTGCTAACCCTAAAGATGGTTCATCCAGCATTATAATATCCGGATCCATCATTAAACCTCTTGCAATTGCTAACATCTGCTGTTCTCCGCCGGAGAGCGTACCGCCGCCTTGATCGCAACGTTCCTTTAACCTGGGAAATAATTGATACATTTTTTGAACTAATTCATTAATTTGTGGTTTCTTTAGATCTGTATTTCCAAGAGAACCTGCAATCAGATTTTCATATACTGTTAAAGCCGGGAATATTTTTCTTCCTTCTGGCACATGGCTTAACCCCATCTTGACTAGTTTATGAGGCGGAAGATTTGTTATATCCGCTCCCTTAAAGGTAAGGCGTCCGGATTCTTTGGCTACAAGGTTTGAAATTGACATTAGGGTTGTTGTTTTACCAGCTCCATTACCACCAATTAGTGTTATTATTTCTCCCTTGTTTACTTCAAAATTAACATTATTAAGTGCATTAATATAGCCATAATTTACAGTTAAGTTTTCTACTTTTAGCATTATTGCAGCCCCTTTCCGGCAATGATTCCTTTACCAAAGTATGCCTGGTGTACTTGTTCATCTGCTTTTACGATTTCAGGTGTTCCCTCACAGATTTTTTGACCAAAGCTTAGAACCAAAATCTGATTACAGGAGCGCATAACAAATTTCATATCATGTTCAATAACAACAATGGTATATCCATCTTCATTTAACTGCTTTATGAATTCTCTAAGAGAGTCTGTTTCATTAGGGTTCATGCCTGCTGCCGGCTCATCCAATAAAATAATAGTAGGATCTAGGGCAAGGGCTCTGGCAATTTCAACTTTACGCTGAATTCCATAAGCCAGATTGCCAGCTTTGGTCTCAGCATACTTAGATAATCCCACTTTTTTTAGAACCTCAATGCTTTTTTCATTCACATACTCTTTATCTTTTTTATATCTGTTTGTATGTAAAATAGCATCTGTCATAGTAGATTCTGTTTTAATGTGGAAACCAGTTTTTACATTATCTAATACTGACATATATTTAAATAACTGTATATTCTGAAAAGTTCTTGCCATACCTAACCTGGCAATTTTGTCCGGTGATACTCCTGAAATATCGTTATTATTAAAAATAATTTTTCCATGTGTTGGAGCATAAAATCCAGAGCATATATTAAAAAAAGTAGTTTTACCAGCTCCATTTGGGCCAATGATTCCAAAGATATCTCCTTTTTCTACTTTCATATCTACATTCTCAACTGCTTTTAATCCACCAAAATACTTACATACATTTTGGGTTTCTAGGAGAGTTCCCATATCATTTTTCCTCCTTTGCCAGAACTTTTATTTTTTTCTTTTTCATTTTATCTCCTGCAAGAACACTGTCAGAAGCTCCTACAAGTCCTTGAGGTCTTAACCACATCATAGCTATAATTAGGACTGCATAGGCTACCATTCGCCATTCACTAAAGGAACGCAGCAATTCAGTTAATGAGTTTACTACTGCTGCTCCGAGGATTGGTCCAATCAGTGTACCCTGTCCTCCAATAATAACCATTGATAAAATATTAAATCCTTCATCTAAGCTAAAATAAGTAGAATCTATATATCTGGTATAAGGTGCATATGCTGCCCCCATAACCCCAGCCCAAAAAGCTCCATACATAAAGTTTAAAATTTTATATTTCTTAATTTCAATACCAAGTGATCTTGCTGCCAGCTCATCTTCTCGTATGGATATCCATGCACTTCCTGTTCTTGAGTTAATAATTCTATTTGTTACAAAAATAAATACAATTCCAATTACTAAAAATATATAATAATATTGTTTTGGTGAAGATAAAGTAAATCCCAACAACGTAGGAGACTTTATTCCTTTGACTCCCATTGCACCACCTGTAACACTAGTCCAGTTTAATGCAATCAGACGCACCACTTCTGAAAATCCAAGGGTTATAATAGAAAGGTAAATTCCCTGCATTCTAAGTGTTGGAAGAGCGATTAATCCACCTATAATTGCAGTTATAATTCCTCCAACCAATAAAAGCACCCAAAAGTTAATATGATACTGAGTAGCTAAAATTGCTTCTATGTATGCTCCAATGCAAAAGAAACCTGCATGGCCAATACACATCTGACCACTATATCCATTAATAACATTTAAAGATCCTGCAAGAGTTGCATAAAATAAGATTCGGCAAACTACTCCCATTACATAATTTGAAGGAATTAGAGCTGGGAAAATCAGGAGTAAGAGGCTGCATATTATCCATACAATAACTTTATATTTCCCATAGGTACTTTTTATTGTGTCTATAAAATGTTTCATTACGGTCTCACTCCCTTCTTTTTAGAAAAACCTTGTGGTTTAAAAATTAGTATTATAATTAAAAAAACAAAGGTAAATATATCTCTAAGACTTGCAGAGGTAAAGGTGATTCCCATATTTTCAATAATTCCTATAAGAATGCCTCCTAATGCAGCTAGTGGCACACTTGTAAGTCCACCTAATACAGCTGCTGCAAAGGCTTTTATACTAAGATTAGATCCCATAGTTGCATAAACTGTCTGATAATTAATAGCGATTAATAACCCAGCAACACCAGCTAGTCCTGATCCCATGCAATTACCTATCATAGCAGTTTGTTTTACATTAATACCCATCATTGCTGCAGCTGTTTTATCCTGACTTACTGCACGTAAAGAAATTCCCCAACGTGTTTTCATAAATATAATAAATAACAAAGCAGAAAGTATAATAACTGTAAGTATAATAACAATTTGAACCTTTGAAATTTCAACAATTCCAAAAGAATATATCTTATTTTTTATAATGTTTAACATAGGCTTTTTATTTGGCCCAAATATAATCTGAGCAATATTTTTTAAAAGCATGCTTACTCCAATGGTACAAATAAGAGCTATATGTCTAGGAGCATGAAAGAACCTTTCATAACAAATTTTATAAACAAAGATTCCAATGAGCCAGGACGCTGCAAAACTTCCGATAACGCCTAACAATAAATTGTTTCCGCATAGTAGAAATATATAAAAGGATGCAAAAGCACCAAATACAATTACCTCCCCATGAGTAAATGTTACAAAACCTACTACACCTACGATAACCGAATATCCCACTGCCATAAGTGCATAAATAAATCCCTGGCAAATACCATTGACAAATTGATTTATAATATATTCCATAAGAAAACCTCCTTTTCTTTTTTTATCCACCTGCCACATGGCATCTGTTCTTATTTAGAAAGAGCACCAGACAGAGTTTCTGCCAAGTGCTCATTTTTGAGTTTCTTTATTCTACACCGTATCCATAATCTTCTTTTACAACATACTTTCCATTTTCAACCTGAAGAATTAATAATTCACGAGAACAACCGCCTTCTTCATTAAATTCTACATGACCAGCCAAACCGTCCATTTGTGCAGTCTTTAAATTATCTTTGATTGCTTCTCTGGTTATTTCACCATCACCAATTGCTTTAATGGATTCTGCTAATAAATATACACTATTGTATGCACATAAGGAATGATCTGTAGGTGCATATCCTGTTTTCTCCTTAAAAGCATCAATAAATGGAACTGCCTCTTCATTTTCCGGAGTTAAGAAAGATGGAGTATCTACAATTAATCCTTCTGCATTCTCACCACAAAGTTGAATTAACTGTTCAGAACTTCCAGGTCCTAAAGTTGCTAACTGAACATCCCAACCAGTTCCTCTGATCTGATTAATAACAGTAGGTACATTTCCTTGATCAAGAATAACAACACATTCTGGGTCAGTTGACTTTAATTTGGAGATGACTGAGCTAAAATCTGTCTCATTTTCAGCATAAGATTCATCAGCAACTACGGTAATTCCTGCTTCTTCAAACCCTTGTAATAAGTATTGATGAGTTGCAATACCCCAGTCAGTATTTAACCACATAACTGCTACAGATTTTGCTCCTATGTATTGTCCTACCACGGCACGGGCAAACCAAGGTGCTTCTGTTGATTGATTATTCATTACTGTAAATGTATAATCACTCATTCCAGGATAATCCGGATTGGAAGCTGTGGGGGAAAGAAGTACAATTCCTGCTTCATCTACAATAGGTGCTGCCGCCATACTACAGCTGCTGGTAAAGTCTCCAATGATAGCTTGTATATTGTCATTTTCTGCAAACTGACGAACAATATCTGAAGTTTCTTTTGGTTCTCCTTTGGAGTCCATTACTTCAACTGCTAAATTATAACCATTAACACCACCTGCATTATTGATTTCATCCATTGCGATTTCAACCGCTGCCTGAAAACCAACACCATATTCTGCATGAGTTCCTGTAATTGGAGCAGTTAAACCTAAGGTAATTGTTTTTCCGTCTGTTTGGGCTGATGTATTACTTTCACCACTTGTAGAGCCACTTGTTGATGATTCTTCTGTTCCTGTAGAGCATCCTGCCAATGTAACAACCATTAAACTTAATGTTAAAAATAACGCTACTAATTTTTTCATAAATGGGTCTCCCTTCCTATACCAATCATTTTGTTGTATTTGGTTATCATTACTTTCTTATTATTATTTATGAAAATGTAATTTACACACTGGATATCCTGAAGCAATGGTATCCGTTAATTCTAATTTTATTCCCATAGCTTCTGCAATTCCTCTGTCACCATCCATAGCTATGTCACAAAGTTTTGCACATGTTTCATCATCAAATCCAAGCTTCTTCCAAGCATTTAATAATGGGCAGTAATGAAATTCAATTTTTACATCATCTTTTGTACATTCCTGTACATCCATTTGAAAAGTAGATTTGCCCAAATCGTCTAAAAACGCACCTTCAAACTGTCTTAAATCATCTGGATTCTCACAAGCTGCTTTGATATTAGAACCATGAATATTACCAGTATGCTTAATAGCTGCTCTTGCAATTGCTTCTGCATCAACCCCTGCTTTTAATCCTTCCTCATAAGTCAGACCCATCCAGGTTGCTCTGTGCTCAATTGCCTTTCTGTTAATGTTAACCTTTTCATCATAAACTGTTGATACGTTTTTCAATGCCATTTTAAAATCCTCCTATTATTTTTCTGCCAGAAAACAAAAAGCCGCATGCTATAGGTTAAAATCCCCCATAAAACAAAAAAAGACGAAGTATATGATTATACCGCGTCTTTGCATATTTATTATGTTCCTGTCAACTTGATAGCAAGTTTACATCAAAATTTTAGTTAAGTCAATACATTTATTTATTATAATTAATATTTTTAATTATAATTACAATTAATTAAAGT
>JAQSYR010000047.1 GCA_029256035.1 Anaerocolumna sp.
TAATGAGTGTAATACAAGATAAATGGGACGAAATACTGGAATATCTAAAAATAGAACACTGTGTAACTGATGTTTCATTTAAAACATGGTTACTTCCACTCAAAGTATATTCAGTTAAAGATAATTTAATAACTATATCCATAGATGACAAAATGATCGGCCCTGACAGTAAAAATTTCATAAGCAGAAAATACGGCGTTCCTTTAAAAGTTGCAATTGCTGAAATAATGAATGAAAATTATGAGATAGAGTTTATTCTAGAAAGTCAGATTGAACCTGCACTTACTAAGATTGATAATAAATCCAAATCAAAAAAGAATGGTAATAATGGTTTATCTTTTTTGAATCCCAGATATACATTTGATACTTTTGTTGTTGGTGCTAATAATAATCTTGCCCATGCAGCATCTCTAGCAGTAGCTGAATCCCCTGCTGAAATTTATAATCCTTTATTTATATATGGAGGCGTAGGACTTGGAAAAACCCATTTAATGCATTCTATTGCTCACTATATATTAGAACAAAATCCAAATAGCAAAGTTATGTATGTTCACCAGATTATGAAACCCGGATGGCAATATTAAAGAAGAAAGAAGAGTTGGACGGGCTTCAGATTGATAATGATGTTATGAAATATATTGCTACCAATGTTAAGTCTAATATCCGAGAATTAGAAGGCGCTTTAACTAAAATTGTTGCACTATCAAGATTAAAGAAAAAGGAAGTCAATGTTACTCTTGCAGAAGAAGCATTAAAAGACTTAATTTCTCCGGATGATAAGAAACAAGTAACACCTGAATTAATTATTGATGTCATAGCAGAACATTTTAATATTACTTCTAATGATATCTATTCAATTAACAAAAGCAGAAATATTGCATTTCCAAGGCAAATTGCCATGTATATGTGCCGTAAATTAACTGAATTATCTCTTTCTGATATTGGAAAGCTTATGGGTAACAGAGATCACACCACAGTTTTACATGGAATTGACAAGATTGAAACCAATATGAAAAAAGATGCTAGTATGCAGAATACTATTGATGTTTTAATGAAAAAAATTAATCCTTAGAATAGATTTTAACTTTTCCACAACCTGCTGTTAGCAGATTGTTATTTTTATGTGAGTTTCATATGGATAACTATTTTTAACTTTTTTTATTAAATTTTATTCCAAAGCTTCTCATAATTTTTTTCACATAGTTATCCTTTCTCTAAAACCTTGTACTTAAAGGTCTTAACCCACTTATAAACAAATCAACAGCCCCTATTACTACTGCTAGTAAATTTTATTATATATATATACATACAAATTTCGAAGGGAGTTATACACAATTATGAAAATCGTATGTCAAAAAAACGAATTATTAAATCATGTGAATATTGTTTTAAAAGCTGTTCCGGCAAAAACTACTATGCCTATATTAGAATGTTTAATCATTGAAGTTAAATCAGATTATATAAAACTAATTTCTAATGATATGGAACTTGGAATTGAAACCCTGGTAAAAGGAAATATTTTAGAAGAAGGTACTGTTGCTATTAATGCTAAAGTATTTTCTGAAATAGTTCGAAAATTACCAGATAATGATGTTACTATTGATACAGACTCCAATTATGTTACCACAATCATTAGTGAAAAAGCTAAGTTCACCATATCAGGAAGATCAACAGATGAATTTCCATTTTTACCTAAAATCGAAAAGAGTAATGCAGTTATACTTTCTCAGTTTACTTTAAAAGAAGTGATAAGACAGACTGTATTTTCAATTTCTGATAATGAAAGTAATAAAATAATGACAGGTGAATTATTTGAAATAAAAGGAAATGAATTTAAAGTAGTATCATTAGATGGACATAGAATTTCAATCAGAAAGATTATGCTAAGTAATGAATATGACGATATAAAAGTTATAGTACCTGGTAAAACTTTAATTGAAGTGAGTAAAATTTTATCAGGTGAATTTTCTGATGAAGTAAGTTTATTCTTTACTGATAAACATATTATTTTTGAGTTTGATGATACGGTAGTATTATCCCGCTTAATTGAAGGGGAATATTATAGAATTAACCAAATGCTATCCAGTGATTATGAAACAAAAGTAACTATAAATAAAAAAGAATTATTAAGTTGTATTGATAGAGCAACTTTGTTAGTAAAAGAAACTGAAAAAAAACCTATCATCATAAATATTGATGATAATAAAATTGAATTAAAAATTAATTCAACCATAGGTTCCATGAATGAAGAAATAGATATTACAAAAGAGGGCAAAGATATTATGATTGGTTTTAACCCAAGATTTTTAATCGATGCCTTAAGAGTTATTGATGATGAAGAAGTTGATATATATCTAATTAATCCTAAAGCACCATGTTTTATCAGAGACAAAGAAGAATCTTATATTTATTTAATTTTACCAGTGAATTTTAATTCAGCAGTTCAATAAAAAGAAAGTTAAGGTGTATAATGGAAATCATCAAATTAAGGGAAGATTTTATAAAATTAGGTCAGGCACTAAAAGCTGCTGGTTTAGTGGATTCTGGAGTAGAAGCTAAAGTTGTGATTCAGGATGGCTTGGTTAAAGTAAATGGATCTAAAGAAATACAACGTGGTAAAAAACTGTATGATGGTGATTTTGTAGAATATAATGGGGAATCAATCAAAGTTGAAAAATAATTAGAATAGTTGGTGTGTTATGTATATCAAATCTCTTGATTTAAAAGATTATAGAAATTATAGTGATTTATCTATTGATTTTAATGATGGAATCAATATATTGTATGGTGATAACGCACAAGGAAAAACTAATATTTTAGAGGCTATCTATATTTCTGGAACCACAAAATCACATAAAGGAAGTAAAGATAGAGAAATAATAAAACTTGACAAAGAAGAATCTCATGTTAGAGTAATGGTTGAACGTAAAGGTGTTACTCATAAAATTGATATGCATTTAAAAAAACATAAACCAAAAGGGGTTGCAATTAATGGAATACCAATAAAAAAGTCGAGTGAGTTATTTGGTATTATTAATATTGTGTTTTTTTCTCCTGAGGATTTAAATATTATTAAAAATGGGCCTTCCGAAAGAAGAAGGTTTATTGATTTGGAACTTTGTCAGTTAGATAAAGTTTATTTGCATAATTTGTCAAATTATAATAAAATAATAAGTCAGAGAAATAATTTATTAAAACAGATTAGTTTTAATAAAAATTTACTGGATACACTTAGTATATGGGATATACAATTGGTTGAATATGGTATTCAGATAATAAAAAGAAGAAGCAGTTTTATCAAGCAGATTAATGAAATTGTATATGATATACATAGTAAGCTATCTGGAAAGAAAGAAGAATTATTAATTAAATATGAGCCAAATGTAATGATGGATGATTTTGCAGATAAGTTAAAAGGTTCTTTGGAAAGAGATTTATTATTAAAAATTACAAATGTTGGGCCTCATAGAGATGATATAAGTTTTTTAAATAAATTAATTGATATTAAAAAATATGGTTCTCAAGGGCAGCAGAGAACAGCTGCTTTATCATTAAAACTGGCAGAAATTGAAATTGTAAAAAAGTTAACTGGCGATAAACCGATATTGTTATTGGATGATGTTTTATCAGAATTGGATAGAAATAGGCAGAATTATTTACTAAACAGTATTCATGATATTCAGACCATTATAACTTGTACCGGATTAGAAGAATTCATATCCAATCGTATGAATTTTGATAAAATTTACCGTGTTGTTGAGGGAACGGTCACAAATGAAAATATTTTAACATCGGATGTTATCCAAAGAAAAACAGGAGGCAATTAATGAGTACAGAATATGGTGCAGATCAAATACAAATATTAGAGGGATTAGAGGCAGTAAGAAAAAGACCTGGTATGTATATTGGCAGTACATCAATTAAAGGTTTACATCATCTGGTTTATGAAATAGTTGATAATGCTGTAGATGAGGCATTAGCCGGATATTGTGACAAAATTACTGTTACTATCAATGAAGACAATTCAATTACTGTAGTAGATAACGGTCGCGGTATACCAGTAGGTATTAACCATAAAGCTGGAATTCCCGCAGTTGAGGTTGTTTTTACGATTCTTCATGCCGGTGGCAAATTTGGCGGAGGAGGATACAAAGTTTCAGGTGGTTTACACGGAGTTGGTGCATCTGTAGTTAATGCATTATCTGAATGGCTGGAAGTAAGTATTCATAGCGAAGGTAAAATTTATAAACAAAGATATGAAAGAGGTAAAGTAATTTATCCTCTAAAAGTAGTAGGAGATACAGATAAGAATGGTACAGAAGTAACATTTTTACCAGATAAGGAAATATTTGAGGAAACTGTATTTGACTATGAGACTTTAAAACAAAGATTAAGAGAAATGGCATTCTTAACAAAAAATCTTAATATAGCTTTAATTGATGACAGACAGGAAAGTCAGGTAAAAAGTGAATTTCATTATGCTGGTGGTATAAAAGAATACGTTGAATATTTAAATAAACACAAAGATCCTTTGTATTCAGACATAATCTATTGTGAAGGACAAAAAGAGGATGTTTATGTTGAAGTTGCTATGCAGCATAATAGCACTTATACAGAAAACTGCTATAGCTTTGTTAATAACATTACAACTCCGGAAGGTGGTACACACCTGGCCGGTTTTAAGAATGCTCTAACAAAAACTTTTAATGATTATGCCAGAAATTTAAAATATTTAAAGGATAATGAAGTAAATCTTAGTGGTGAAGATATTAGAGAAGGCTTAACAGCAATTATTAGTATAAAGATTCCAGAACCTCAATTTGAAGGTCAAACAAAACAAAAATTAGGTAATAGTGAAGCAAGAGGCGCAGTTGATAATATTGTAAGTGAGCAGCTAACTTATTTTCTAGAACAGAATCCAAGTGTTGCAAAAGGAATCTGTGAAAAAGCCATTCTTGCCCAAAGAGCACGAGATGCTGCAAGAAAAGCAAGAGATTTAACCAGAAGAAAGACAGCTCTGGAAGGAATGAGTCTGCCTGGTAAATTAGCAGACTGCTCTGATAAAGATCCTAAAAATTGCGAGATTTACATTGTTGAGGGTGATTCTGCAGGTGGATCTGCAAAAACAGCAAGATCCAGAGCAACTCAGGCAATATTACCATTAAGAGGTAAAATACTTAATGTTGAAAAATCAAGATTAGATAAAATCTTAGTAAACAACGAAATTAAAGCAATGATAACGGCATTTGGTACAGGAATATCGGATGATTTTGATATTTCAAAATTACGCTATCACAAAATTATAATTATGACAGATGCTGATGTTGATGGTGCACATATTAGTACACTATTACTTACTTTCCTTTATCGTTTTATGCCAGAACTTATTAAACAAGGCCATATATATTTAGCTCAGCCACCATTATATAAAGTCGAAAAAAATAAAACAGTAAAATATGTTTATAGTGATGAAGAGTTAAATACAGTTTTAACGGAACTTGGTAGAGATGGTAATAATAAAATTCAACGGTACAAAGGTCTTGGTGAAATGGATGCAGAACAATTATGGGATACAACTATGGATCCAGAAAAAAGAGTTCTTTTAAGAGTAACCATTGATGAGGAAGAATCTTCTGAAATTGATTTAACATTTACAACTTTAATGGGAGATAAAGTTGAACCAAGAAGAGAGTTTATTGAAGCAAATGCAAAATATGTAAGAAACTTAGATATATAATCTTCTAAAGTTATAAATATACAATACAAAAGATAGTAATTTTACTCAATAAAATTTATACAGTTCTTAATTCGTATATTTCAAAGTGTTTATTTGACATATTTGAGAATATACAATAGACGGAGGAAAACAAATGGAAGAGAATATCTTTGATAAGGTTCATGAGGTAGACCTAAAAAAGACTATGGAAACATCATATATTGATTATGCCATGTCTGTAATAGCTGCCCGTGCACTACCGGATGTAAGAGATGGTCTGAAACCGGTGCAAAGAAGAATATTATATGCAATGATAGAGTTAAATAATGGTCCGGATAAACCCCACCGTAAATGTGCGCGTATTGTCGGAGACACCATGGGTAAATATCATCCACATGGTGACAGCTCTATCTATGAAGCATTGGTAAAATTAGCCCAGGATTTTTCAACTAGATATCCGTTAATTGACGGACATGGAAACTTTGGTTCTGTAGATGGTGATGGCGCAGCAGCCATGCGTTATACAGAAGCAAGATTAAGTAAGATTTCCATGGAAATGTTATCAGATATTAACAAAGATACCGTTGATTTTTCACCAAACTTCGATGAAACAGAAAAAGAGCCAAATGTACTTCCTTCCAGGTATCCCAACCTTTTGGTTAATGGAACATCAGGAATTGCTGTTGGTATGGCAACAAATATTCCTCCCCACAATTTAAGGGAAATTATTAATGCTGTACTTAAAATGATAGATAATAACATTTTAGAAGATAGAGATACCTCCATTGAAGAATTACTTGAAATTGTAAAAGGGCCTGACTTTCCAACAGGTGCAACTATTCTAGGAACAAGAGGAATAGAAGAGGCTTACCGTACAGGTCGAGGTAAAATCAGGGTTCGTGCCGTTAATGATATTGAGACTATGTCAAATGGTAAAAATAGAATTATAGTGACTGAATTACCTTACATGGTTAATAAAGCAAGATTAATTGAAAAAATTGCTGAACTTGTTAAAGATAAAAAAATTGATGGAATAACAGAACTAAGAGATGAATCAGATCGTACTGGTATGCGTATCTGTATTGAGTTACGCCGTGATATTAATGCTAATGTTCTTTTAAATCAATTATATAAACATACCCAGATGCAGGACACTTTTGGTGTTATTATGTTAGCACTGGTGAATAATGAACCACGAGTTTTAAATTTACATGAGATGCTAAAATATTATATTTTACATCAGGAAGAAGTTGTAACAAGAAGAATAAAGTATGATTTAAATAAAGCAGAAGAAAGAGCCCATATTTTACAAGGGTTATTAATTGCACTTGATAATATTGATGAAGTCATTCGAATTATCAGAGGATCTCAAAATGGAAATGATGCCAAATTAAAATTAATCGACAAATTTCAATTAACAGATGTTCAGGCTCAGGCAATTATAGATATGAGACTTCGTGCCTTAACAGGATTGGAAAGAGAACGTCTCGAAAATGAGTATGCAGAATTAATGGAAAAAATCGCAGAATTCAAAGCAATTTTAGCGGATAAAAAGAAATTATTAACAGTTATCAAAGAAGAGATTACAGTTATTAGGGATAAATTTGGAGATGATAGAAGAACATCCATTGGGTTTGATGAAGATGATTTATCCATGGAAGATTTAATTCCAAACCAGAATACAGTAATAGCTATGACGCATTTAGGATATATTAAGAGAATGACAATTGATAACTTTAAGAGTCAGCACCGTGGAGGTAAAGGTATAAAAGGAATGCAGACCATTGATGAAGACTTCATTGAAGATTTATTAATGACTACAACTCATCATTATATCATGTTCTTTACTAATAAAGGGCGTGTATATCGACTAAAAGCATACGAAATACCTGAATCAGGACGTACTGCAAGGGGTACTGCAATCGTTAATTTGTTGCAATTATTACCAGAAGAAAGAATTTCAGCCATTATATCTTTGAAAGAATATCAGGATAACAAATACCTATTTATGGCAACAAGAAAAGGTATTGTGAAAAAAACTCCAATCAAAGATTATGAAAATATAAGAAAAACAGGATTGCAGGCAATTAATTTAAGAGAAGATGATGAATTAATTGAAGTTAAGACAACGAATAATAAAAAAGATATTATCTTAGTTACAAAGAACGGACAGTGTATCCGTTTTAATGAACGAGATGTAAGAGCTACCGGCCGTACTTCTATGGGTGTTATTGGAATGAACCTTGATTTAAATGATGAAATTATAGGTATGCAGATGAATACTCAAGGTGAAAGTTTATTAATAGTATCGGAAAACGGCATGGGTAAACGTACTGAAATGAGTGAATTCACAGTACAAAGAAGAGGCGGAAAAGGTGTAAAATGCTATAAAATTACAGACAAAACAGGTTATGTAGTTGGTGTAAAAGCTGTTAATGAAGATAATGAAATTATGATTATTACAACACAAGGAATTATTATTCGTCTGTTTATAAACGGAATATCTAAATTAGGCAGAATTACTTCCGGTGTTAAATTAATTAATATGGATATTGAAAATGATATAACAGTTGCAAGTATAGCAAAAGTAAGAGAGAGTAGTGAACAAATTTCAGAAGAAGAAATGATTAAACAGTTAGAGAAGGAACTCGAAGAAGAAACTGAAAAAATAGATTCTATTTCTGAAGAGGCTGATAATGACTATGAATCTGAATCTGAAGTAGAATCTGAAACAGAATATGAAACAGAATCTGAATGATATTTGTATTATTTTATAATAGGGGGAACATTGAAAAATCACTGTTGAATCCTCAAAATAAAGTAAAAATATCAGAATATTTAGATAAGGCTTATTTTAAAAGTGAAGGGAGTATAGTATGCGAATAATAAATACAGATATAATTATTGAAAATATAAAAGAAATGTGCATTGAGGCCAATTATTATTTGTCCAATGATATGGAATGTGGGATAAAAGAATCGGTAGAAAAAGAAAAATCTCCTTTGGGAAAGCAAATACTGGAACAATTAAGTGAAAACATAGAAATTGCGAAGGCTGATAATATACCAATATGTCAGGATACAGGAATGGCAATTGTTTTTATAAAACTTGGTCAGGAGGTGCATATTGAAGGCATAAATCTGGAAGATGCAATAAATGAAGGAATAAGATTAGGTTATAAAGAAGGATATCTAAGAAAATCAGTGGTAGGTGATCCTTTCATTCGTAATAATACAAAAGATAATACGCCGGGAATCATTCACTATGAAATTGTACCAGGATCAAATATTGAATTAACAGTTGCTCCAAAGGGGTTTGGTAGTGAAAATATGAGTAAAATTTACATGTTAAAACCTTCTGATGGTTTAGAAGGTGTAAAAAAAGCAGTGGTTGAAACAGTAAAATTAGCCGGTCCCAATGCGTGCCCACCTATTGTAGTAGGTATTGGCATTGGAGGAAGTTTTGAGAAATGTGCTTTATTAGCAAAAAAAGCTTTAACTAGAGAATTAAATAAACATTCTGAAATTGAGCATATAAAAGAATTAGAAGAAAATTTAAAAGATGAAATTAATAAATTAGGAATTGGACCCGGAGGTTTAGGCGGAGTTATTACCGCTTTAGGTGTAAACATAGAAACATATCCAACTCACATAGCTGGTCTGCCTTTGGCTATTAATATTTGCTGTCATGTTAATAGACATGTATCAAGAATAATATAGATTAATTTAGAATAATTTCTGAAAATAATAATTAACTAAGTGACAAAACACTAATATAGCGTAAGGAATGATTCTAGTTACAATATGGAATGGAACACGAATCATAGATTGATTTTTAGATGAATATTAACATGAGAATAGAAAAATTATAATTTTATACACAAAACAGCAGGAATTAAGTAGAATATGTTGGATAAATCATTGTTTTTGTGGATAAAATGATGGAATAGGAGAGTCAGTGTGAATAAGTATATTAATATGCCACTAACAGAGGATATGGTTTGTGATTTAAGGGCAGGGGATTATGTATATATTACTGGAACAATATATACAGCAAGGGATGCCGCTCATAAAAGATTATATGAAAGTATGATTGAGGGAAAAGAAATTCCCATGGATCTAAAAAATAACATTATATACTATTTAGGACCTACACCAGAGAGAGATGGACAGGTTATTGGATCTGCAGGTCCAACAACTAGCAGTAGGATGGATAAGTATACCCCTATGCTATTAAATAATGGACTCAAAGGGATGATTGGTAAGGGTAAGAGAAATAAAGAAGTAATGGAATCAATTATAAAAAATAAATGTGTATATTTTGCAGCAGTTGGGGGTGCTGGTGCTATATTATCAAAAAAGATATTAAAATCAACAGTAATAGCGTATGATGATTTAGGAACAGAGGCCATAAGAGAATTATATGTAAAAGATTTTCCCGTTATTGTAGTTATAGATAGCATAGGAAATAACCTTTATGAAACTGAAACAAGTAAATATTGTACCAGTGAGTTCTAGAATATTAAATAAGTTTTAGATGAAACAAGGAATTTTGTATAATATAGTTGAGTTATATATATAGATTTAAAAAAGAGTCAAGATTGGGCAAAAATAGTTTTAGAAATCAGTTGACAAATGAAATTACTTTTGCTATACTAACTAATGCGTCTGACGGGAAGTCAGATAATAGTTAATTAAATATAAAATATTTAAGTTCAGAATTTGGAGAAATACTCAAGAGGCTGAAGAGGCGCCCCTGCTAAGGGTGTAGGTCGTTTACGCGGCGCGAGGGTTCAAATCCCTCTTTCTCCGTTTTATTTTTTAGGTTGCATATGAAATGTTATGCACTAGATAATAAAAAGATGCTAAAGTAATAATATTAATTAACTGGCATATAGAATCAATTGATACACTTATTTAAAATAAAAATAAAAAAAGTGTTGACATCATCTTGGTTTTATGATAGAATACTTTTTGCTGACGCGACAACAACTTGTCAGAAAAAACAAATGATGGAAGCTAAATTATTAGTTAAAATCATTAATTGAACATTGATAATTGAACAGTGAAACAACCCTGAAAATTCTAAAAAAATTTTCATTTCAAACATCGAAAGATGATTTGAACGAACGTATTTAATATGT
>JAQSYR010000048.1 GCA_029256035.1 Anaerocolumna sp.
GGGTACATTTGCAGATGGTCTGGTAGCCTCTGATTCCAGGATAATGGACAATGTTGACTATATTCAGGTTACAGCACCTATGTCTCAAGGTAACAGTGGCGGACCTTTATTAAATGTATATGGTGAAGTTATGGGAATTAATACATGGCAATACGTTGACGGGCAAAATTTGAATTTCTCAATTAACATTGCTGAAATAGAAAAGGTAGATACTAATCATCCCATTACCGTAGATGAGTTTTATAGAAGAACCATAGATGGTGGCTCAAATACAGGTACTATCAGCTATGACCCGTTTATATCCTATGATAATTTGATTCATCTTACGGACCAAATAGAAACACAGAATACATCATATTTGTATCAGGACACTTTAGATTCTGGTAATCAGTATATTGTTATTATATTAAAATAAGCATAGTAAAGTAATTATTTTATATATACATGTGTAAAAGTACCTATAGATTAGTAGGAGGAATTCAATATGGTTGGCATAAAGGACATTGCAAAAGCGGCAGGAGTATCTGTTTCAACAGTATCCAATGTTTTGAATGGTAAAAAAAATGTAGGTGAAGAAACAAGGGAACGTATCTTGAACATATGCAAAGAAATGTCCTATTACCCCAATACTGCAGGTAAAGCCTTAAAATCCGGAAAAAGCAATACAATTTTATTTAATTTTAGTGATTTTGATCGAAGCTTTTACTTAAAAATTATTAATGGTATTAGTGATTATGTTAATGATAACGAATTTGATTTAATTATCTGTACAGAAAAATCCTGCGAAAAATATATGAGAAGTAATCTAACTGGTGGAAGCATTATACTAGATAAAAAAATGAAGGATGAAGTATTAATTAAAATAGCCAGTGAACACTACCCAATTGTGGTATTAGACCGAGTGATTGACAATCCTTATATAAAAAGTGTAGTTGTAAATAATTATGATCCTATGCGAGAAATGATTCAGGGGTTAGTTGACCGGGGTTACCGACATTTTGGTTTTGTTGGCGGACCAGAACAGACGGCTGACAATAAGGAGCGATATAAAGCTTTTCGGGATGTGCTAGAAGAAAATAATATTAGTTTTCAACAGAAAAGCTACTTTGCGGGAGACTACAGAGAAAAAAGCGGCTATACAGCAGCAAAAATCCTGCTTCTTAGCCAGGAAATACCAGACTGTCTAGTCTGCGCCAATGATAATATGGCAATAGGAGCTATGAAAGCATTTCGTGATAATGGCATTCGGGTGCCAGAAGATATTGCGGTGACAGGCTTTGATAACTGTGACCTGGCAGAGGCAATGGAACTTACGACAGTATCTATACCAAATTATGAAAGAGGATATATTGCAGCTAGATATCTTATAGAAAATATTAGAGGCAAGAGAAATGTGGAACCATTTAAAATTTCCGCAAAGATAAAGTGGAGAGGTAGTGTAGCGGTCAAAAAATAAGATTTTTAATAAAATACAAAGTATATTTTACTAAATTTTATCTAGAGTAGTATGCATTTTAGACAACTGTTTAAAGATGTATACTACTTTTTTATTGGAATTTTGTTTAAAATATAAAAAATATACAAAAATGGAATTTTATTTCAGTTAGTTATTGACAATTTGCATTAATACTTTTATTATTATAGTGTAACGTTTTATTAAAATCATATCAAAGGAGAGGGAAATATGAGAATGAAAAAAATGTTTCGGATTTTACTTACTTCAGCATTCATTACGGCATTAATGCTTACAGGATGTGGAAAAACAACGGATGTTGATAAGACAGAAACATCAGGAACCACAAGCGGTACGAAAGAAACCACACAGACTAGCAGTGAACCAGCAGTCACGAAAATAGTAATTTTTCAATCAAAAGTAGAAATTGTAGATCAGTTAAAAGCTTTAGCAGCGGAGTATCAGAAGGAAAAAGGAATTGAGGTAGAAGTTTGGGAGACTACAGGGGATGATTATTTACAACAATTAAAAATCAGACTTGGTAATAATCAGGGACCAACTTTATTCTCACTTGCACCCGGATCGGAATCGGAAGATTTAAAAGCATATTTAGCTGATTTAAGTGACTTATCATTTGTTAGTGGTATCGCTGAGAACATGGCAGATGAAAAAGATGGGAAAGTGGTTGGAATACCTTATACCGTTGAGGGGTTTGGTGTAGTTTATAATAAAAACTTAATTGATGCTTCCAAAGTTACAACAGCAGATGAATTTATTTCTATGTTAAAGGAACAACAGGGGGCAGGCGTTAATGGATTTAGTTTATCTCAGGAAAGTTACTTCCTGATTGGACATATTTTAAATACGCCATTTGCATTGCAAGAGGACCCTAAAACTTTTGTTGAGCAGTTAATTGTTGGTGAAGTTACCATGCAGGAGACAGAAGAATTTATAGAATTTGCAAAAGTTATGGAAGCAGTTCGTGAATATACAAATAATCCATTGGAAGTAACCTATGATAAAGAAACCGGTGACTTTGCAACTGGAAAATCAGCATCCATTCATCAGGGCAACTGGGCATATGGTATGTTTGCAGATTATGATGTTGACTTTGAAATGGCAATGATGCCGTTGCCTATTAGTGGCAATGATAGTTTAGCAGTTAGTGTACCAGCAGGCTGGTATGTTAATTCACAAGTTAGTGAAGCTGAGATTCAGGCAGGGAAAGATTTCCTTGAGTGGTTATATACCAGTGAAACAGGAAAAAGATACATCACAGAAGAATTCGGTTTTATACCTGTAGTTGAAGGTATAGAAAGTTCAGAACTAGATCCTCTTTCTCAGGCAGTGAATGAGTTTACTGCAGCAGGAAAAACAATTCCATGGCCTATGAATTCATACTGGCCGGCAGGCATTGTTGATGTTTATTTAGTACCAGTTGCCCAGGAATTCTTTACAACAGAAATGACTGGAGAAGAATTTCTTGTTAAATTAACAGAAGCCTTTGTTCAAGCTGGTCAAAATCAATAGTAAAAGCAAATTTATAAACAACCAAAATAAATGTTGTAACTTAGGAAATCTAACATCATCTTAAATAGGACTTTAAGCAGATGTTAGATTTCTGCAGTTTGTAGAAGACGGAAAGTAAAATCAGTAAGCGTTGACTGGAAAAGGAGGATTAAAATGAATCGAAAAAGTGATAGAGCATGGTATGCTTTGTTTGTACTGCCTCTTATCTTTGTATTTACAACCGTCGTAATTATACCTTTTCTTATTGGAATAGGGTATTCCTTTGTTTCCTGGGATGGATTACCCTTAAATGAAAAAGTATTTGTAGGAATGAATAATTACATTCGATTATTTTCAGATAAAAGATTTTTATCTTCTATTACACATACCCTTTTGTTTACCGTGCTGGCAGTTGTAATTATTAATGTGCTTGGATTAACCTTTGCACTGATTGTTACCAGTCAGTTAAAAACACGTAATATTGCAAGAACTATGCTGTTTATGCCTTATTTAATTGGTGGATTGATTCTAGGTTTTATCTGGAGATTTATATTTACAGATGTCTTTAAGGCTGTAGGAGAAGCAACGGGGTGGACAAAAGTATTTTTTAGTTGGCTACTCAATGGGGATTATGCCTTAATTGCACTGGTTATTGTAATGACCTGGCAAATGGCTGGATACATAATGATTATCTACATTACGGGCATTCAGGCAATACCAGATGATGTAGTAGAGGCAGCAAAAGTGGATGGGGCAGGTTTTTGGCCAATGTTATTACGAGTAAAGTTCCCATTAATTATGCCTTCTTTTACAATCAGCCTATTTATGACTCTATCCAATAGTTTTAAGATCTATGATGTCAATGTATCTTTAACCCAGGGTGGACCAAATAACGCAACAGAAATGCTTGCTATGAATATTTATAATGAAATTTTTTCCCTCAATAACTATGGTTATGGGCAGGCAAAAGCCATTGTTTTCTTTATTGCAGTTGCCTTTATTACGTTGATACAGGTTTCTCTGACTAAGAAGAAAGAGGTGGTAATGTAATGAAGAAGCTAGGGAAAGTACTAATTGAAATAACACTAATGATTGTCTGTGCAGCCTATTTATTTCCTGTCTATATTGTATTAGCTAACTCCTTTAAAAACCGTCAGGAATTATATGAAAATATGCTTGCATTACCAGAAAAATTAACATTGGAATATTATTTGGAAGCAGTTGAGAAAATGAACTTTTCAAGAGCCTTTGGTAACTCTTTGATTGTAACAATAGTTTCCATTGGTATTATTGTAATTCTGGGCTCTATGACTGCCTGGATGCTGGTTCGAACAGAGAATAAATTAAGTAAATTTTTATTTATGGTACTAGTTGCCACTATGTTAATTCCTTTTCAAACATTAATGATGCCGCTGATGCAGGTAATGTCCTGGAGCAAAACCACGCTTCAAGTTCCTATGCTGGACTCTTTAGGAGGGCTTATCTATATGAATGTAGGATTTGGTGCCAGCATGGCAGTTTTTCTCTATCACGGCTTCGTAAAATCCATTCCGGTATCCTTAGAAGAAGCAGCTACCATTGATGGCGGCAATAAATTAACTGTATTTTTTAGAATTGTATTTCCAATGTTAAAACCAACAACGGTCACAGTTATGATACTGGATGTAATATGGATCTGGAATGATTATCTGTTACCATCCCTGGTTCTTTCTAATAAAAATTTACGTACCATTCCTTTGTCTACAGCCTCATTCTTTGGTCAATTTACCATTCAATGGAATCTGGCTATGGCAGGCTTAATGCTTACTATAATCCCAGTTATTATTTTTTATCTTGCAGCACAGAAATATATTATTAAAGGAGTTGCTGCAGGTGCAGTAAAATAGCAGAAAATAGTGGAAAGAATCATGTAATCAGAGCCGTGTTTATATTCTAAGAGAGGATTACTTATGAAAGAAAAACAACTAGTTTATGAAATCAACGACTTTTCATTAAATAACCATGACTTAATACTCCAGGAAACAGTTTTTCATAATGCAAATGGGTATCTTGGTGTTCGATCAAATTTTGAAGAAGGATATCCAGATGATTTTATGACCATTCGAGGAACT
This sequence comes from Anaerocolumna sp., assembly GCA_029256035.1. Lineage (GTDB taxonomy): Bacteria > Bacillota > Clostridia > Lachnospirales > Lachnospiraceae > Anaerocolumna. Next base: position 5,074 of record JAQSYR010000048.1, read on the forward strand.
TATATTAATGGTTTTTATGATCTGGCGGAAATGAAGCAGGCAGAAAAATTGTATGGATTGGTAGAAAAGAAGCAGACTATGTTAAATGTGGCAGATACCCAATCTGTTTTACTAATAATAGAGGATGAAGTTTTTAGTTTGTTTAAAGGCAAAATCTTAAGATCCAAACGATGGCTTGATATGGAGCAAGGAATAACCGGAAGAACCATTGTATGGAAATCACCGGAAGGTAAAGAAGTTGAAATAATAATAAAAAGAATGGCTTCCTTTTACCAATTATCTTTATTTACTATTGAATATGAAGTTCGATCCATGAACTTTAACGGTGAATTACAATTCATATCGAAGCATTCTGGCGATGTGTCTAACTATTCCAATCCTGATGACCCAAGAGTAGCTGGGGAAAGTTTAACTCATTTGACACCTGACCACATTATTGTTGAAGATTCTATTTCTTATGTTACCTCCCATACGGCAAAATCAGGATTAACCGTATGTAGTGGAGTAAAGAATCTGCTTTCAAAAGAGGCGGTATATGATTTTGCCCTAGATGGACATAGTGTGATAACCAGTATGAAAACAGACATTAAAAGGAATGAGATAGTTACACTAAAAAAATACACTGTAATTTGTGATTCTATAAGAGAAAAGAATTGCATAGCAGCAGCTGTAAAAAAAATGAATACGGCATTAACCTGTTCTCTGGAACAATTATATCAGGAACAGCGTGACTATTTGAAAAAATTTTGGGATAACTGTTATTTGGAAATCCAAGGTGATAATGAACTTAGTCTTGCCGTGAATTATAATATGTATCAATTGATTCAGTCTGTAGGAAAAGATGAATATAGTAATGTGGCAGCGAAAGGATTAAGTGGTGAAGGGTATGAAGGACATTATTTTTGGGATACAGAAATGTATATTCAGCCATTTTTTATTCTTACTCAGCCTCAAATTGCTAAAAAATTAATTGAATACCGATATGCTATTTTAGATTATGCAAGAGAAAATGCTAAATTACTGGGACACTCAAAAGGTGCCTTATATCCATGGCGTACCATTATGGGAGAAGAATGTTCCGGCTACTTTCCATCTGGTGCAGCTCAGTACCATATTAATGGTGATATTGCATATTCAGTTATTTCTTATTATCTTGCGACAAAAGACTTAGATTTTGTGGAAGAAAAAGGAGCAGAAATCCTATTTGAAACAGCAAGATTGTGGATGGATGTTGGAAACTATTATAAGGGGCAGTTTCGAATTAATGAAGTTACAGGACCCGATGAGTATACTTGTCTGGTAAACAATAATTATTATACAAACGCATCTGCAAAATTCAACCTGAAATGGGCAGTAAAATTTTATAATCTGTTGATGGAATCCGATAAAATCAAGAATGTGGTGGATAAAATTAATATTACGAAGGATGAAATAGAGGAGTTTTTGAAGGCAGCAGATTGTATGTATCTGCCTTATGATGAAGCTTTAAATATAAACCCTCAGGATGATTCATTTTTAGAGAAAAAAATATGGAACCTGTGTGAGACACCAAAAGATAATTTCCCCCTTCTTTTGCATTATCATCCAATGCATTTATATCGCCATCAGGTATGTAAACAGGCGGATACCGTTCTTGCACACTACATATTTGAGGATATGCAGCCTTTGGACACAATCAAAAAATCCTTTGAATATTATGAAAAAATAACTACTCATGATTCTTCTTTATCAACCTGTATTTTTAGTATTGTTGCATCAAAGCTTGGCTTGGAAGAAAAAGCATATCTTTATTTTGGAGATTCTGCAAAGCTGGATTTATTTAATACCCACAAGAATACCAAAGATGGAATACATACGGCAAATATGGGTGGAAGTTATATGTCAATTGTTTATGGATTTGCCGGCCTAAGGTTAAAAGAAGACGGCCTGCATTTGTATCCTAGACTTCCGAAACAATGGAAAAGTTATGGTTTTTTGATACACTATGAAGACAGCAAAATTCAGATAAATATAAAAAAAGATGCGATTTTCTTACAGCTTTTAGAAGGAAACTCTAAACTGGTAAATGTCTACGGAAATACTTATACTTTAGTAGATAAACTAGAAATTAGAAATTATAAATATAAGGCTGTTATCTTTGATTTAGATGGAGTAATCTGTCACACAGATGAATTTCACTTTCAGGCATGGAAACAGATTGCAGATAAATTATCAGTATATTTTGATGAAAAAATTAATGATAAATTAAGAGGCGTAAGCCGAATGGATAGCCTTGCGATTATTTTAGAACAAAAACCTGAGTTGGTGTTAACAGAGGAAGAAAAAACAGCATTAGCAGAAGAGAAAAATGAGAGATATCAGATGCTTCCTGAACAAATGTCGCCAGATTCCTTAGATGCTAAAGTTAAAAATACTTTGCATTATTTAAAGGAAAAAGGGCTAAAGCTAGGGATTGGTTCCTCTAGTAAAAATGCCAAGATTATCTTGCAAAAGCTAGGCCTAATAGATTTCTTTGATGCTATTTCCGATGGCACTAATATTACACACTCGAAACCTGACCCAGAAGTATTTATAAAAGCCAGTGAGTATCTTAAAATACCAGCACCTGACTGTCTTGTGGTGGAAGATGCTAATTCAGGGCTAGAAGCTGCAAAGTTGGCTGGAATGGATTGTGCTGCAATTGGTGAAGGTGTTACTTCAGGACTGGCTGATTTTAATTTGAATTCTTTTGCAGATTTGCCTAAGGTTACCGAAGGAAACTATTTATAGATTTGATTGGAGTGGCAATAGTTAATTCATATAAAAAGATGAATAACAACGTATATATAGTCATCATCAAATCTGAATATGTATAAAATGGAGCAGAAGTAAAGGGATATCCTTTCCTGGGTTTGCTCCATTTTTATTGGATTTAATTTCAGTAGTAGTTCTGGATAAAGCTAGCTATTTGCAAGTCCAAAGTAATTTAATAATCCTTGATAGATAGCATATGCGTAATCCCATTGTTGATTTCTTAATCTTTGTGAATCGCTGTAATTTGTTATATAACCCATTTCCACTAGAGCGGCCGGCATGTTAGTGTTACGGAGCACATATAGACTTGGATTTAAACGGAGCCCATTATTTTTA
>JAQSYR010000049.1 GCA_029256035.1 Anaerocolumna sp.
AGATTATTCTGACTTTTAAATAATCCACTATTTTCAATTATGATAAGTCTTCTATCATGAAAAAATGGTAAGGTATCAGCCACAGCCATTATTTTTGAAACATCAACTGATTTTCCTTCAAAAAAAGAATAGTTCATGTCATCACTACTACCTAATATAGCATCTTTTAGCTTACCTTTATATAATTTTTTAAGGTAACTTTCCGTACCATAAAGGAGATAAACCGGTTTAAATTGATTCTGACGGATATGTTCTTTAATATTCTTCATTTTGCACCTGTGGGTAAATAACCTATAAAAACTATTTTTGAATTTACTATTACTTCAAAACTTATTGTACTAAGAAATAATTAAATACGCAAGCCCAAATATCTATATATTAATATTATTCAAATTGGGATTCATAAAGTTGGTAATAAAAACCCTGTTTCTTTATTAATTCCTTATGACTTCCCTGTTCCACAATATTGCCTTTATCCACAACTAATATCTGGTCTGCATTTCTAACGGTTGACAGACGGTGAGCAATTACAAAACAAGTTTTTCCCTGCATTAAGTTTCGCATGGCTTTTTGTATTTGTATTTCTGTCCTTGTATCTACATTAGAGGTTGCCTCATCTAAAATTAACATTTTCGCATCCATAAGCATTGCTCTGGCTATGGTTAGTAATTGTTTTTGACCTTTTGATATATTGACTCCCTCTTCGTTTAATATAGTTGAATACCCTTCTGGAAGCCGTTTAATATAGGAATGTATTCGGGCTGCTTTTGCAGCTTCTACTACCTCCTCCATAGTTGCATTTTCCTTCCCATAAGCTATATTTTCAAAGATTGTACCATGAAAGACCCAGGTATCTTGTAATACCATAGCAAAGGCTTTACGCAGACTTTTCCTTGTAAGCTCATTTATATTTTGCTCGTCAACGGTTATTGCTCCTTCCTCAATGTCATAAAACCGCATAAGTAAATTAATAATGGTTGTTTTGCCAGCCCCTGTAGGGCCAACAATAGCAACAAGTCCTCCTGCATTTGCTATAAGACTTAAATTTTGTATAATCATTTTATCCTTTAAATATCCAAAGGACACTTCCATAATTTCTACCTTTCCCTTAACATCAACAAGTTCTGTAGCACCTTTATTATCTGCTTTTTCAGCAGTTTCATCAAGAATACGAAAGACTCTTTCTGCAGCAGCCGCCGCCGACTGAAGTTCACTAACAATATTAGCAGCTTCGTTTATAGGACCAGAAAATTTTCTGGAATAAAGAACAAAAGACGAAATATTACCAAGTGTCATTTTCCCATATAAATATAGCAATGCCCCAAATACAGTGACTAAAGATAAGGACAAATTGTTAATAAAATTAACGGTAGGCCCAACCATACTACTATAATAATCTGCATTATAATAAGCTTCTACTGCTTCATGGTTAATTGCTTTAAATTTATCCATGACCGAATTCTCTCTTGCATAGGCTTTGATTGTTTTCTGGGCGGTTACCATTTCCTCCACAAAACTATTCAATCTTCCCAGTTTTTCAGAACGTTTCCGAAATAGGGGTCTTACCTTTGATGTCATATACTTTGTATACAGGATAGATAAGGGTATTGTTATAAGAGTAACCAGAATGAAATTCTGCTGATGATATCCCCTGACTGGTGAGTATCAAAGTACCCAATTGGTAAATCAACTAGTTTTGTAAATACATCATTTCTTAATTTTTTTGTAACTCTCTGGCTTATATGCATCATTAAAACAGACAAGGCATAGGTAAAAAGTGAGGATAGTATATAAAATAATATCATCCAGGTTGTATAATAAGTTACTATTTTAAAATCAACGGCTCCAACTCCCGGTTCAATAGCATCAATGGCATAGCCAGAAAGCATTGGACCAACTAAGGCTAAGAGATTGCTAGTAATTGCTAATAGGATAGCTAATACCAATAACCATTTACTATAGAATAGATACTGGCTTAAGCGGAGCAATACAGATTTTGCATCTTTGGGCTTCTCTATATTACCTTTTGGTAATTTATTATTCTGATTCGGTTGTTGCATTATAATCTCCCCCGTTTATAATATTTTAATAAATTATTCATCACCCATTTGAGATTGATAAATCTCCTGATAGATTTCACAGGTTTGCAACAGTTCCTCATGATTACCATACCCAACTAAACTTCCATCATCCAGAACCAGAATATGATCCATATTCCTAATTGAACTGATTCGTTGTGCAATAACTATTTTAGTAGTGGTACTAAAATGTTCTTTCATGGCTTTTCTTAAATTTGAATCTGTTTTGTAATCTAAAGCACTTGATGAATCATCTAATATTAATATCTCAGGTCTACCTGCAAGGGCTCTGGATATTAGAAGCCTCTGTTTTTGTCCACCACTTAAATTAAGCCCCTTTGTGGCAACAAGATAATCATATCCAGTATCCTCTCCATCCCCAAATCCCAACTGCATTATAAAATCATATGCCTGAGCATCCTTGGCGCTATGCTCTATTTCTTCAAAAGATAGTCCGCGGCTTAAATCAATATTTTCTTTTACTGTATCTGCAAATATAGAATCATTTTGAAATACAACACCAAACCATTTTCTCAACTCTTGGATTGGATAGGATTTTATATTTTTCCCATTAATATAAATAGCCCCTTTATCAACATCATAAAAGCGCATAATAAGATTTACAAGAGTTGTTTTTCCTGCTCCTGTAGACCCTATAATGCCTAGAGATTCTCCTTTTTTTATGGAAAAGGATATATTAATAATACTAGCCGTATCATCAGGATTCTTATTAATGGAACTCTTGTTATAAGTAAATGAAACATTATCAAAAACAATATGAAAATCTTTATGTATTTCTATATCAGAGTCTAAAAATTCAACAGTTATTAAGTCTTCCTCTTCTCTTAATACTTTACTAATTCTTCTAGCAGAAGCACTTGCTTTGGAATATATGGTAAATACTTTGGTAATTCCCAAAACTGCATTAAGGATCATGGTAAAATAAGATAAAAAAGCAACTATTTTTCCAGTTTCTGATAATCCAGAATTCACACGGTAGGCACCTATAATAACAACTAAAGTGAGTCCAAGATTTAGCAGCAAATTCATAGCCGGCTTTATAATTGCCATAGTAATACCAGCCTTTAATTCTTTCTCTACAACTGCCTCATTGTTCTGTGCAAATCTTCCCTTTTCATAATCCGTTTTAGATAAAGCCTTTATGACCCGGATGCCACTAATATTTTCCCTTACGATTCTAACCATTTGATCAGAAGCCTCTTGTCCGGCAGAATACATTGGAATACCTTTTTTTGTAACAAAATATACAACCAGTCCCAGTAAAGGCAAGGTACCAGCAAGTATTAAGGTTAAAACAGGGTCTAGTGTTGCTGTAATTAATATACCTCCAATAATAATAATTGGAGCACGGACTCCCATACGCTGCATCATGCCTATCATTTGATGAATATTATAAGTATCTGAGGTCATTCTAGAAACAAGAGATGGAATCGAAAAAAAATCCACCTGTGCTCCTGAGAGTTGCTGGATTTTTTCGAATAAATCATTTCTTAATCTTTTAATGGTATCGCCGGCCACCCGACCCGCCATACGATTTGCTATTATATTTCCAATTCTTGCACCAAATGAAAGTAGAAGCATTCCTAGTCCCCAATATAGTACATGGGACACTTTCCCTTTTGGTATTACCTCATCAATAATATATGCCAATACCCAGGGCAAGCCCAGGTCCATTAAAGTACCTGTTACCTTTATTAGAAATCCAAAAAGCATTCTAATACTATATGGTTTTAGATATTGCAGTATAGTCTTCATAGCACTCCCCTTATGCTGTCCTATTCTAGTTTAATATGAAAAACAATACTAAAGTATTTTCCTTATTTTAATTAATCACGAAAAATAATGCTACCATCTTCTGTGTTCATGCTTTCAATAATTGCCAGTGATTCTAATCTTACTCCCATAGAACGAATCATTTCGCCTCCATTTTGAAAACCTTTTTCAATTACGATTCCTGTTCCTTCAACGGTTGCACCAGCACTACGAACTAAGTCAACCAATCCAGCCAATGCACATCCGTTTGCTAGAAAATCATCAATGATTAATACTTTATCTTCTTTACTTAAAAACTTTTTAGAAACAATAACATCATAAGTTTTTTTATGTGTAAACGATTCTATCTTAGTAGAATATACTTCACCTTCAATATTGATGCTTTGTGCCTTTTTTGCAAATACAACGGGCACTTTAAAATATTGAGCAGCAATACAGGCAATACCAATTCCCGATGCCTCAATGGTTAATATTTTATTAATTTCACAATCAGAAAAAATTCTTTTAAATTCTTTTCCTATTTCATTAAATAAATCCATGTCCATCTGATGGTTTAAAAAACTATCTACCTTAAGGACATTTCCATTTTTTACAATACCATCTTTTCGAATTCTTTCCTGCAGTAATTTCATTTTAACACCTTTCCTCTAGTCATATGTAATATCAGCAACTTTGTTTTCCTTTGATTATACATGAATTTTAAATTTTAGTAAATAGAAACTGCAGTAAATTCATTTTTCGTTTTATTTAAGGTTATTAAGAAATAAATATTAATAATTAAGGACACAAGCAATCCGATTACAGAGAGGCCTGGTAGAAAATATACCAGGAAAAATGATATGACTAACCCAATTGCATAGCTATTCCATGCCCTATATAATTTTTCTGCTCCCGCCTTGCACTGAAACTTTGCTTCCATTTCCATAATACCTTTCATAATCAGCTGGCTGCAGAATAAGGAAATGATAATAAGTACTAATCCGAAACCAAATCCCCATAAAACATACTGTTTTAATAACTTTGAGGCGATTCCAGTAATATTCGCAACAAAATCAAGTATATAATAGAAAAACAAAACTTTTGCATAAGGCATTGCCTTTTCAAATAAAGTACTATGGGGCCTTAGTTCATTCAGTCCCTTTAACAAAAACCAATACCCAACAAAATTAGGTAATACATTTAAAATAATATCATTGTTAAAAGTTAAATTAAAATTTAATATTACAAATAGAAACCCAAACATTATATTTTTCATAATTTTCCCCCAAAAATTGTTTTTCATAAATTATAAATATAAACTTGTTTTGTTAGGTAGAATTAATGATTAATTAGCTTTCCTACCCATTTATTTTTTATTTCTTTTATAATTTCTTCTTTTTTTTCTATTTATAACTGGTTTTTCTTGGTTTTGCTGTTCTCCTTCTTGTCTTAGGGAAACCCACATGGAAGTTCCCTCTTTCCCTTTTGCCTTTATCTCTAAGAAGTCAAACTTTCTTAAAAACTTTGACAATTTGGTGTCTCCATAATTTCTAACATCAAAATCAGGATATCTTTTTACCAGACGGCTACCTAGTTCCCCCATATTCATACTCTGGTCTTCTGCATCTATTTCATTCATCATTTTTATAATCGCCGATTTAATAACATTAATATCGGTCATGTTCTTTACTATTTCTAAAGTGTCTTGATTATTACTTACCTTAAATTCGTTTTCTACAGATGTAGTTTCAGTGCTTTCTTTCATTTCTGTTTGTTTTGAAATGAATCCAGAACTTAAAGGAGTCTTACGAACATCCTCCATTTCTATGGATTTTTTCTCAGTTTCGGCTAAAACATCTAAATACTTAAACTGATTACAAGCAGCTATAAAAGGTTTCGGTGTTTTTTTCTCGCCCATTCCTACAACCAGCATTCCGGATTCCCTAAGTCTTGATGATAATTTTGTAAAGTCACTGTCACTTGAAACTATACAAAAACCTTCTACATTTCCAGAATACAGAATGTCCATAGCATCAATTATCATAGCAGAATCTGTTGCATTCTTTCCTACTGTATAACTATACTGCTGTACTGGTGTCACTGAGTTCTCCAATAACACATCTTTCCAGGAACCAGCTGTAGATTTCGTCCAATCACCATAGATTCTTTTATATGTTGCTACTCCATAGTTGGATATTTCATCAAGAATGTATTTTATATATTTAGCTGATACATTATCAGCATCAATTAATACTGCAAATCTTTTTTCATCAACCATATCATCACCTAATTCTTTGTAATTGTACGAACCCTTTTCAATAAAGTAACAATTTTACTCCAAAAATCACTTAATCCAACACCTAAAATAACTGGTAATAACAGAGACATCATGTAGATACACAGAGGAATATTTTTATGTTTCTTATTGCAAGTATTTTTTATCATAAGCACCTCCTGTTTAGGTTCTGGCACATTCACTTGCTGTTCCCTTTAAGATTTTAATTCCATGATCTAATTCTGAAATAATATAGTTAAGTGCTTCATCAACTGCTTTTGGGCTACCTGGAAGATTCACAATTAATGTATTTTTTCTAATAACAGAAACTCCACGGCTTAACATTGCTCGTTTGGTAATAGAAAGGGAATAGGCACGAATTGCTTCAGCAATACCTGGTACTTGTCTTTCGCTAACAGCTAGTGTAGCCTCTGGGGTATTGTCTCTTTTTGAAAAACCTGTCCCTCCTGTGGTAAGGATAAGATCTGCTTTATCTTCGTCGCAAAGAGTTAACATCTCTTGTTTTAACATTTCAGTATCATCAGGTAGAACCTTGTAATATACTACTTCATAGCCATGTTCTGTTACTATTTTTTCAATTGTGGGACCGCTTTTGTCTTCTCTCTCTCCTGCGTATCCTTTATCACTTAATGTAATTACTGCTACTCTGTACATTTTATTATTCCTCTCTTATTCAATTAAAATCCGCTATAAGATATTATTTCAAGGAATTGGTTTCCTTTTCTGTTAATTAAATATATTATACTACAGGAAGAACAAAAGGTGCAAGCACTCCATCAGTACTTGCACCAGTAAATTTATTCTTTGGCATTACAGATAACCTGTAAAAAATCACCTAGTAAATTTAATGAAACTTTTTTACGGTAAATTGCTGTTGATCTTTGATCATCAATGGGATTTATCACCAAACTATATTGGTTTATTACGTCATCTATTAAATTTCTTACCTCTTCCATTGTTTTTCCTAGTAACATCTGCTCTATACTAGTTGCTCTAATTACCGTTGGTCCAACTGCTCCAAATGCACATGCAAAATCAGTTAATCTGCCATTCTCCAACTGATAAATACCAGCAAAAGAAAGCTTTGATATGGCATCTGCTTTTCTGGCTCCTACTTTTTGATAATAGAAAGGAATATCTGCTCTTTTTTTTGGTATTATAATCTGTTCAATTATGGCATCTTTTTCAAGAATAGTTTTCTTAGGACCAATAATAAAATCTTTTATATTAACTTCCTTTTCAGAGTCAAGCGTTCGGATTTTCAGTCTGGCATCTAGTGCATATAATACGGGTAGGGTATCCCCAGCAGGGGATGCATTACCAATATTGCCCCCTATGGTGGCTGCATTTCTAATGGCAGGGGAAGCAATCGTAGCAATGGATTTTTTTAAAATATCAGGAATAACTTTATTCTGTAGTAAATCAGAATAAATACAAGCTGCCCCGATATAGATAGTTTCTTTATCTTCTGTAACTTCCTGTAATTTGGGTATAAGATTTAAAAATAAATATGGAATAGACTCTTCTTTTCTAACCATAAGATCTGTCCCGCCGGCATAAAGCACAACTTCATTTTCTCTGCGAATCTTTAATGCATCTTCTAATGTATTTGGCATGTAACCATTTACCATAAACCAGCACCTTCTTTCGCAGCTGTCATTACGGCTTCCACAATCATATTATAACCAGTACAACGACATAGATTACCAGATAATCCTTCCCGAATTTCAGAATCTGTTGGATGAGGATTTTTAGATAATAGTGCTTCTGTTGCCATAATCATACCTGGAGTACAAAAACCACACTGTACTGCTCCGGCTTTCCCATATGCTTTTTCAACCACAGCAAATTTCTCTGTTTTTTCATATCCTTCAATTGTCATTACAGAACATCCTTCTAAACTTCCCATTGCAACCATACATGAATTTCGGAGTTTTCCGTTAATAAGCACTGCACATGCACCGCATTCCCCTTCTCCACAGCCACATTTTACACCGGTTAGTTTAAAGTATTCCCTCAATATATCAAGAAGTCTGGCAGTCCCAGGAACATCTGCATCAACTGATTCTCCGTTTAAAATAAAATGTATACAGTCACTCATTGCTATGCCTCCTTCTTTCTATTTACTTCATCTATTTGTTGTATCAGGTCTTCCGGTAAAAATGGAATTTTATTGGCATTTATCTGAGCTGCATGCTCCACAGCAGCTACATAGGCTGGTGCTGTACCAATAAGAGTCAATTCTCCGGCACCTTTTGCTCCAAATGGTCCTCCACTATAAGGATTCTCTATTAGGGCCGTTACAATTTTAGGAGCGTCCATTGCAGTTGGGATAATATAGTCGGTTATACTGTTTTGTCGTATAAGTCCATTAACCTGGATCATATTCTCCATAGAGCCATAACCTAACCCCTGTAACATTCCGCCTTCCATTTGCCCTCTTATAATAGTATCATCAATAGCAGTTCCTAGATCAAAAATTCCCCAGGTTCCTGTAATTTCAGTTGTTGCAGTTAAAGTATCCATTTCCACTTCTACCACATTGACTCCCCAGGAATAGGTAGGATAAGCATCTCCTGTAAAAGTATTAATATCCCATGGAATTAATTCTGGGTGAACATAATTTTCTTCAAAAGCCTGATATTCTCCGGTTTTCCATTCCTTTTTCAGTCGAATGGCAGCACGTTCTAATAACTTACCAACGGTCATAACTGATCTGGAAGCTACTGTAGGGCCGGAATCTGGTACCCTGTCTGTATCTGGATTAATCATTTTGATTTTCTCTAAAGGTAATTCTAGAACTTTAGCTACAATTTTACTTAAAGTAGTCTTTAAACCCTGGCCCATATCCGTGTTACTTACTAATATTTCAATGGTATCATCTTCTTTTTTCTCTAACTTAACCTTAGCTTTAATGTGATCTCTTTCTGCACTACCTGTAAAACCACAGCCATGTAAGAATATTGACATTCCAATACCCTTTCGCAGTCTGCCCTTTTGCCAGGAATATTCTTCTCTCTTACGAGTATAGTCAGATAAACTATCGGCTTTTGCAACCATTTCCTCAAGTTTTACTGGTTCATAAAATTTTCCACCGGTTGGAGTTTCCTCTCCTTGTTTTACAAAATGTTCTTTCTTAAAAGTAAGGGACTCTTTTCCTGCTAACTTGGCAAGATGTGACATATGGGTTTCTATAGCAAATTCACTCTGTGGGCCACCAAACCCACGAAAAGCACCAGTAGGAACTGTATTAGTAATCAGCCTTATAAGCAGCAACTGCTACTTGTGCCCCAAGAACTGAGGGATAATCTTCTTTTCCTCCAAAAGCTCCACCAGTTGTTGTCTGAACAATCTGAACCTGATCTTCTGGCAGTCCCATTGCCTGTTTGATTGCACCTTTCACATAGTAAGGACATTGCATGGATCCATAAACTGATATTTTTCCGTCCTTATATTCAGCAAGAATACCATTGGGTTCAATATATACATGTTCTTGATAACCAGTGACGAATGTTTCTTCTACAATCTTTGCAGAAGCAGCAAATGCGTTATTAATATCACCTTTTTGAAAGGAATAGGAACAGGCATATTCTTTTGCATGTTCTATATCAAATATAGGATCTTCTTCTTCATATACAACAATAATTTCTTTCAGAATCCTGTCAATTACACTAGTATCTGGGCCAACTACCATTAAAATAGCTTCTCCAATATAATTTACCTGTTCTTCTGCATAGATTGGCTGATCGTTAACAATGATGGCAACCCGGTTAACTCCTGGTACATCTTTATAATCAACAATACAATAACCCGCTGGAAGATCAGGTAATTTTATTTCTAGAATTTTAGCCTTAGCTTTTATAGAACGTAAAAACTTACCGTGTAATAAATCTGCTTTATTCATATCTGCTATATAAATTGCGCTTCCATTTACCTTTTCATAATGATCTTTTTTAATTACCGGTTTACTGATATCAAACATATATCCCCCTCCTTTATTCCGTCTTTCCATTATATTCTAACAGTCTTTTGTAATCGTCTTTTGTATCTGCATCCAATGTACATCCGTAATCATATACTTCAAGCAAAACTGTATCATTTTCATATTGCTCTAAAGCGCCACGTAATCCCCTGTCTCCTTTGTAATTCATTAGAGCACCTGCTAGATTCATGTGTATTAACGGAGGATGTTTTTTTCTACCCCCTATGGTAGGAAAGATAATGTTTCCATCACTCTGTTCTAAATGATTTTTTAGTAGCTTTAGGGTTTCGGGAGATATTACAGGCATATCTCCCGGTAATATAAAAAAGGAATCCTTTGGTTGCCAGTCTTCACATTGTAATAAATATTTTAGTCCTATTTGAATTGATTTCATCATATCACAATCTGCATAGGAAGAATTATAAACCACTTCCACGTCAGTACCTTGCAGGTGCTGCTCCATAATTTCTTTGTTATGACCGATAATTACAATAATCTTTTGTACTCCAGCCAGCTTCATGACCTGTATGGTATTCTTAATTATGGTAGTTCCTTTTAATGGAAGCAGTGGTTTAAATTCACCCATTCTGCTGGATAACCCGGCAGCCGTAATAATACCTGCAGTTCTCATGGATAATCACCTGATTTCTATTACATAATTAATTTATATAATCTACTATTGTTTCTGGCTCAGATATATTTATTTTTTATAGAAGGTTTCCTGTAATGGAAGTTTTGTTCTTAACTTACCATCGTATCTATAATAAGCATGGGAACAGGCAGGTGCTGTAGGAATTAGACAAAGTTCACCAACACCTTTTGCTCCATAAGCATGGGGAATCTTTCCTTTGCCTTTTACCAGTTTAACTTCAATCTTTGGAGCATCCGTTGATCTCATAAGTCCAAGGGTACCAAACTTAACTTTTGGATATCCCCCTTCTATTTTAAAGTCTTCTGTAAGTGCATAGCCTAGTCCCATTACAATGCCACCTTCAATCTGGCCTTCCACCGACTGGGGATTTACAACGGTTCCTACATCATAAGCTGCTACAACTTTATCTACTTTTCCTGTTTCATCCAAAATTACTACCTGGGCTCCATAACTGTAACTAACATGGCTGATAGGATTTTCTTTTGCAGAACCCATAGGATCTGTGACAGCGGAAAATTCACCAAAATACTCATTACCTTCTAAGAAGGCTAGGGCTTGATCTAATTGAAATCCTTCCGCCTTACTATGAAGACTCATCTGTTCTTCCAATGCTTCCTGTAATTTCAGTGCTGCTCGTCTGGTTGCTTCCCCTGTAAGTACTGTCTGTCTTGATGCTGTGCTAGTACCTGAATTAGGTGTCCTAACCGTATCCGGTCTTTCTGCAAATATTAGATTTGGATCTAGTCCAGTTGCTTCACATACCATATGAGTACACATAGTTGCAATTCCCTGCCCCATACATGCAGCTGAAGTACGAATATGTACGATTCCACTTTCAATAGATAAGATACAGCGACCTATATCTTTAAGGCCTACACCGGTTCCACTGTTTTTAAAGCCGCAGGCTATGCCGGCATATGGATTAGATTCAAATACATCTTTTACTGCTTCCAGACATTCCGCCATTGCAACACTATCATCTGCAATCTGGCCGTTGGGTAATATTTGTCCTGGTCGAATCGCATTTCTATAACGGAATTCCCAAGGTGAAATACCCACCATCTCAGCCAAGGAATTAATATTATTTTCTGTAGAAAAACAGCTTTGGGTAACCCCAAATCCTCGGAATGCTCCCCCAACCACATTATTGGTATATATGGACATTCCTAAGATATCAATATTTTGGTAGTTATAGGGACCTGCCGCATGGGTACAGGCTCTTTGTAGTACTGGTCCTCCAAGAGAGGCATATGCTCCTGTATCTGCAATTAATACAGCTTTCATTGCAGTTAAATAACCATTTTCATCACAGGCAGTAGTAAATTCCATTTCCATTGCGTGACGTTTTGTATGATAATTTAAACTTTCCTGTCTTGAGAATTTTACTTTTACTGGGAGTTTAGTGTGCCATGCCATAAGAGCTGCATGGTGTTGAACACTCATATCTTCTTTCCCACCAAAGCCTCCCCCAACCAGTTTGGACTGACAGTGAACTTTTTCTTCTGGAATTTGCAGCATATTGGAAATTTCATGTCGCTCATCATAAACAGATTGAGATCCGGTATACAACAATAACCCGTCCTCCCCTTCTGGTATAGCTATGGCACATTCTGGTTCCATAAATGCATGTTCTTGAAATGGCGTACTATACTTACGTGTGATTACATATTTTGAATTCTTAATTGCTTCCTCTGCATTTCCACGTTTTAAAACTTCTTTTCTTAAAATATTACCGCCAGCGTGAATCAGTGGGGCATCTTCTCTTAACGCATCTGTAGGATTTGTTACCGGCTCTAATTCTGTATAGTCTACTTCAATTAATTGAATTACCTCATCCAGGGTTTCTTTATTATTTGTAGCAACAAGGGCCAATGCATCTCCAATGTATCTGGTTGTATCACCTTCTGCTATCATAACGTCCCAGTCCTGAACCAAATGGCCAATTTTATTATGTGGTACGTCTTTGGCAGTCAATATCTTTACTACATCAGGATGATTAAGTGCCTTTGTAATATCAATTTTATTTACAATTGCTCTTGGATACTTGGAGCGTACTGCTTTTGCGTATATCATTCCAGGTACTACAATATCATCAACAAATTCACCGGTACCTAAGATTTTTTCTTCTGCATCCACTCTTTTAAAAGGAGTTGACATGAAAGCACTGGTTTCTCTTGGTGGTACAGGAAGTTTCTCACGAAAATATTTTGCTGCCATTAAAATAGCTTCTTCGATTTTGACATACCCGGTGCAGCGGCAAATATTACCTTTAATTGCTTTCTTCACCATATCACTGGTGGGATTTTCCTCCACATCCAATAATCCTTTTGCGGATAATACCATTCCAGGAATACAAAACCCGCATTGTACGGCTCCTGCCTCTGCAAAACAATGGGTATAAACTTCTTTTTCTACATCAGTAGAAACTTCATTTCCATTTATCATTAAGGTATACATGTAATCCCTCCTGCTTATGTTACATAAGATACAAGCTTTCTGTTCTTGGTAAATACATTCCTGTATTTTCTTTTATTACTCTGCCTTGATAAGACACTTCATTTCCTCTTAAATATACCCTTTCTGCTCGCCCCTTCACAGGCATTCCTTCATAGGGGGTATAATCCACATTCTGAATCTGATGAGCTGCCGAAATAGTTCCTTCATAATCTGGATTCCATACTACAATATCAGCATCACTTCCAACCTGCAAACAGCCTTTTCTTGGGTATAAACCAAAGAGTTTTGCAACATTTTCAGACAGAACTTTACACATTTGTTCCATTGTAATCCGGTTTTTCATTACTCCATAGGTATATATTAAGGCGGCTCTATGTTCTACACCTGGTATTCCATTGGGAATTTTACTAAAATCCTGTCTTCCAAGTTCTTTTTGGCCTTTAAAATGAAAGCTGCAATGATCAGTCCCTATAGTATTAATTTTATCTTCACTTAAGGCTTTCCACAAACATTCCACGTCTTCTGGCTTTCGTGCAGGTGGTGAAAATACATACTTTGCACCTTCAAAATCCGCTTTTTCATAGCAACTGTCATCTAGTAAAAGATATTGAGGACAGGTTTCAATATAAACTTTCTGGCCTCGTTCTCTTCCTTTCATTGCCTCTGTTAATCCTTCTTTCGTACTTAAATGTACAATATTTACAGGTGTATTGGTAAGGTATGCCAGACTAATATATCTGTTTACCGCTTCTGCTTCAACGATGGAAGGTCTGGATAAGGGATGGGCTGCAGGTGTCAAATTTCCCTTTGCCTTTAACTCCAAAATCCTTTCCTGTACCATATCCCCATTCTCACAGTGCATACCAACCATTCCACCTACTTCATTCATGTGTTTTAAAATCTGGTAGATTTGGGCATCGGTAACTCTAAGATTCTCATATGCCATATATAACTTAAATGACGTGATTCCTTCTTCCTTCATGATGGCAAGTTCTTTTGCCACTGCCTCATTCCAGTCCGTAATCGCCATATGAAATCCGTAATCACACGAAGATACTCCTTTTGCCTTCTTATGCCAGATAGAAAGGGCATGGGATAAGGTTTCTCCTTTATTTTGGGTTGCAAAATCAAGAATTGTAGTTGTTCCTCCTACAATAGCAGCTTTAGTACCTGAGGCAAAATCATCTGCTGTTTTTGTTGTACCTGTATCTAAGTCAAAATGTGTATGGGAATCAATAAAGCCTGGAAATACATAGTTTCCACTAATATCAACAATTACTCCATCTGTTGTATCTAAATCACTGCCAATCTCACTAATTTTCTCGCCTGTAATACGCAAATCAGCCTGAAAGCACTTATTGGATGAAACAATTGTACCTCCCTTTAAGACAAGTTCCATAGAACCACCTCTTTTTTATACTTTTAATAAGTAACTGTAATTTTCAGAAACCTGCAAAATCAACTCTCCTATTTCAGCAGGAATATCCTTCATATCTAATAGGCGGGTTTGTAAAACCTGTGCTCCTAATCTTACCTGAACTAAACTATTAGTACCACCTGTTTCCTTCTCTTCTAGGAAGATAAAGCCATCATTTTTACTATCTTCAAACTCTAAGAGAGAATGGAATAAGGTGAATTTCTCCCGGTATGGCGCACTATCATAAGGACAAAAACTTTCACAATTACCACATTCATTACACATACTGTCAATATGAAGAATCTGTGGCATGGCATTATTTTTACTATTTATACTGATATTTGCACGATTCGGGCAGACATCAACACAACACTCACATATGGTTGAACATTCTAAACATCTGTCTATTTCAGCTTTTGCATCGTTAGAATGAAGTAAAATACCTTTTTTATTAATTGCATCAGTTACTCTTTCTTTTTTATAATCATTATACTTATGGGAGTAATTTTGAATCTCTTTTGTATTACTGATATTATTAATAATAGCATTGGCTGCTTTTCTGGCA
>JAQSYR010000253.1 GCA_029256035.1 Anaerocolumna sp.
AATATATGAACCGGCTATGTGTTGTTCTACCGGATTATGTGGTGTAGGAGTTGACCCGGAACTGTTAAGAATTTCAACGGTACTTAATACACTTAAGAAGAACGGGATTGTTGTTGAGCGCTATAATCTGTCCAATGCGCCAAAAAGTTTTGTTTCCAATAAAGACATCAACAGTTTAATTCATGAGAAAGGTGTTGAAAAACTTCCTGCAACTGTGATTGATGGTACAATTGTTCTAACGGACAGATATCCAACCAATGATGAAATTATTGAAATGCTTTCGTTATCCACAGATATCTTTGGAGATACACAGATAGTTGATGTCAGTGCTGTTTCCTCACAAGAATGTGGTTGCTCTGATAATGATTGCTACTCTGATAATGATTGTTGCTCTGATGGTGATTGCTGCTCTGATGGTGATTGCTGCTCTGATAGTGATTGCTGCTCTGATGGTGATTGTTGTTCCGAGAGTAATGGTGCTTCCGAAAGTAGCTGTTGTTCTGAGAGCGATTGTTGTTCCGGCGGAGATTGCTGTTAATAATATTTCTCCAAGGAAAGGAAGCGGAGTATGATAAATTTTGATCCACTCAATATAAACTTAACGAAATATTTATTTTATAATGCCCTAATTTGACTGTGGCAAATCTTGATCCTCTGGAAGCTGCCGCAGAATATAGAGAAAGTGTTATAGCCCCTTACCGCGGATTACTTCCAGAATCTGTACTTACCAATATGGAGGAACAACTTTCTGGGTCTTGTACCGTTGAAATTGCTGCATTTAATGAATTCTCAAAGTTCATAACTGACAAAAAGGTTCAGGAAGATTATGACTATATTTTATTTGATACAGCCCCAACGGGACATACGTTAAGAATGCTACAACTACCTTCTGCCTGGTCTAATTTTATTAATGAAAGTACCCATGGCGCATCCTGCCTTGGACAGTTATCGGGCTTAGAAGAGCATAAAGAAATCTATAAAAATGCAGTAGATAACCTGTCAGACGGCACTCTTACTACGTTAATTCTGGTATCAAGACCAGAAGAAACACCACTGAAAGAGGCAGCCAGAGCTTCCATGGAACTTAACGAAATTGGCGTAAATAATCAGATTCTTATTATGAATGGTGTATTAACTTCTTATGATGACAGTATCTCTGAGAGTTTATATAAAAAACAAATGAAAGCACTGACTGGGATACCACAGGAATTAAAAAACTTAACCACATATACAATACCTCTTAGATCTTATAATATTACTGGTTTAGAGAATCTAAGAACACTTCTAAGGGAAGATAAATTTATTATAAGTAATCATAATATTATGAACACCAAATCCATGCCTCATTTAAGTGATATTATAGATGATTTATATAAAACTGATAAGAAAGTTATATTTACCATGGGTAAAGGTGGTGTTGGCAAAACAACCATGGCAGCTGCAATTGCTTTAGGATTAGCAGATAGGGGTAAGAAAGTCCATTTAACCACTACAGATCCTGCTGCACATCTTAAGTTTGTTATTACTGAAAAAGAAGGACTCACCTTAAGCCATATTGATGAAGAGGAAGAACTTAAAAAATATCAGAAAGAGGTATTATTAAAGGCTAAGGAATCTATGTCAGATGATGACCTGGCTTATGTGGAGGAAGATCTCCGTTCACCTTGTACTCAGGAGATTGCGGTATTTAGAGCTTTTGCAGAAGTGGTAGAAAAGTCAGAAGATCAGGTTGTAGTAATTGACACAGCGCCAACGGGGCATACTCTGTTATTGCTTGATTCTACACAGAGTTATCACAAGGAAATTGAACGTTCTCAGGGTGATATTCCAGAATCAGTTAAGAAACTGCTGCCACGCCTGCGTAACTTTGCAGAAACCGAAGTCATTATAGTTACGCTGGCAGAAGCAACACCAGTATATGAAGCTATGGGTTTGGAACAGGATTTAATACGTGCAGGCATACAGACTAAATGGTGGATAATCAATTCATCCCTGTACCAGACAGGAACCAGCAATGCAATGCTTATTGCAAAAGCTAGTAACGAAATAGAGTGGATTAATAAAGTAGATGCCCATTCTCAGGGAAACTTTGCAGTCATTGGTTGGAGTGCTGCTGAAGTAAAGGGTTCCGCTTTACTTACTTTTAAGAATATAAAGTTACAATTTGAAGGAAAACCCAAGGTGGCGTTCGTATGTGTGCATAATTCCTGCAGAAGTCAGATGGCAGAAGCACTAGGAAAATTATATGCAAGTGATGTTTTTGAAAGCTATTCTGCCGGCACCGAATTAAAAGATCATATTAATCCCGATGCCGTTAGATTAATAAAGCAAATCTATGGTGTTGATATGGAGGAAACCCAACGTAATAAATTAATTCAGGAGATTCCTACGCCAGATGTTGTAATCACTATGGGATGTAATGTGAATTGCCCGGTTCTTCCATGTAAACTTAGAGAAGATTGGGGTTTAGAAGACCCTTCCGGTAAAAGTGATGAGGAATTCAAAAAAATTATAGATATAATTGAATATAAAATAAAAGAATTAAAGGAAAGATTAAGTTAGAAGAAAGATTAAGGAAGAAGAAAGGGTTCTGCTCACAATATTGACGCCAAAGTCAATTTTGTAGCAGAATCCTTTTAATAATAGGAATTAAAATAGTCGGATTTAATGAAAAAAAGGAGTTGAATCTATGGGAAATGAATTATTAAAAATTAAAAAAATACATGCAAAGACAGAAGATAAGGAAATTTTAAAAGGATTAGATCTTACAGTAAAAAAAGGTGAGATTCATGTTATTATGGGTCCAAATGGTGCCGGTAAATCAACCTTAGGTAACATTATTATGGGACATCCAAAATATGAAGTTACCAGTGGCACTATTTCTTTTGAAGGTGAAGATATTACAGATGCAAAAACTGATGAAAGAGCCAGAGCTACTAGATATCTAAATGTTGGCTTCTCTGGTGGTGAAAAAAAGAAAAATGAAATTATCCAGATGATGATGTTAAATCCTAAACTTGCCATACTTGATGAAACAGATTCGGGACTGGATGTCGATGCAGTTAGAATCGTATCCAATGGAGTGAAAGAATTTAAAAATGAAGATAATTCAGTTATTATTATCACACATAACAGTAAAATTTTAGAATTCCTTAAGCCGGATTTTGTGCATATTTTAATGAGTGGAAAGATTATAAAAACAGGAGATGCCTCTTTGGTAAATGAAATTATTGAACATGGATTTGGTGATTATAAAGAGGAAAGGGATTAACCAAAGAAATTATAATAGATATTTCCCAAAAGAAAAACGAGCCAGATTGGATGAGGGAATTTCGTCTAAAGTCTTTAGAAATCTATGACAAAACTGAATTACCAACCTGGGGACCTTCACTTTCAGAGTTAGATATGGACAATATTGTTACCTATGTAAGACCAGATACAGAAATGAAAGGTAATTGGAGCGAAGTTCCAGAAGAAATAAAAGATACTTTTGACAAACTTGGTATTCCAAAGGCAGAACGGGAATCCTTAGCCGGTGTTGGTGCTCAGTATGACTCTGAAGTAGTATATCACAGTATCCGGGAAGAGCTGGTAAAACTTGGTGTTGTTTACACAGATATGGAATCCGCCTTACATGATTATGAAGATATAATAAAAGAGTATTTTATGAAATTAGTCCCACCAAGTGACCACAAATTTGTAGCACTTCATGGTGCTGTTTGGTCTGGTGGTTCTTTTGTTTATGTACCTGAGGGGGTTGAGGTTTCTTACCCGTTACAATCCTATTTTCGATTGAATTCTCCTGGAGCCGGTCAGTTTGAACATACATTAATTATTGTGGAAAAAGGTGCCAAACTTCATTTTATTGAAGGCTGTTCTGCACCCAAATATAATGTAACCAATCTCCACGCCGGTTGTGTTGAATTATATGTAAAAGAAGGTGCCACTTTACGTTATTCTACCATAGAGAACTGGTCAAGAAATATGTTAAATCTTAATACCAAACGTGCCATTGTAGAGAAAGATGGTGCCATTGAATGGGTTTCTGGTTCCTTTGGTTCTAGAAAATCCATGTTGTATCCTATGAGTATTTTAAAAGGGGAGAGAGCTCGTTCAGAGTTTACCGGAATCACATTTGCAGGAGCGGGGCAGCATCTGGATACAGGTACCAAGGTTGTTCATGCAGCACCTTATACTTCCTCGACGGTTAATACTAAATCAATCTCAAAAAGTGGAGGAACCGCTGTTTATCGTGGTTCAGTCAGAGTGGCTGCAAATGCTCATCATTCTAAATCAACTATTTCTTGTGAATCTTTGATGTTAGATGATTTCTCCCGTTCTGATACCATTCCGGTACTAGACATTATGAATGATGAAGTTGAAATAGGACATGAAGCTAAAATTGGTCGAATCAGTGATGATGCCATCTATTATCTTATGACAAGAGGAATCAGCGAAGAGGAAGCAAAGGCTATGATTGTACGCGGCTTTGCTGAACCCATTGCAAAAGAACTGCCGTTAGAATATGCCGTTGAAATGAATAATCTCATTAAACTGGAACTAGAAGGCAGTATTGGATAGGAGGGAAAATATGGGCAACTATGTTTATCAATTTAATACAGGGTTTTATCTAGAAACACTGCCAAACCAAAAGATACAAGCTCCAATTGTCATCCCATATAGGACGAATCAATTGCAAAATTCTATTATTGATAATAATGTAATAATTGCAAAAGAAAATAGTGAAGTTACTGTAATGATAGATTACAAATCAAAAGATGATTTAGATAATAGAGCAGCGTCCAGGGAAACTTTAGATATGAAAGATTTAAATGAGGTATTTCACAATGGTCTGACTAGAATCTACCTTGAAAAGGGAGCAACGGTTAACCTAATTAAGATTCAATCTCTTTTAGATACTGGTAATCATTTTGATACCTGTATTGCTTCTTTACAAGATAATGCAAAAATTAATTTTGTTCTAATAGAACTTGGGTCGCGAAATAGTATAACCAATATAAAGACTGATTTAAATGGCGCTGGCAGTACAGCAGAAATTCATACGGTGTACTTAGGCCATAAAGATAGAAAGTTTGACATTAATTATCTGGTAAATCATTATGGCAAAGAAACAAAAAGTAAAATAGAAGTAAAAGGTGCTCTGTTAGATAAAAGCAGCAAAATATTTAAAGGTACTCTGGATTTTAAGAAAGGGGCTAAAAAGTCTGTTGGACAGGAAGAGGAATATGCAGTTTTACTTAGCAAGGAAGTAAGGAATCGTTCTGTTCCCATACTATTATGTTCCGAAGATGATGTTTCTGGACAGCATGCTGCAAGTGCTGGTAAAATTGATGAAAATAAACTGTTTTACTTAATGACTCGTGGTTTTAGTGAGGCAGATGCAAAGAAACTTATTATTGAAGCAGCCATTGGTCCTATTATTGACCTAATACCATTAGAAGAAATAAGAACATCAATTTATGATGGGATAAGAAGGAGGTTAGCCCATGAATTATAATTATAAACTGGATTTTCCTACCTTAAACCAAGAGGTGAACGGTCATAAACTAGCTTATCTAGACAGTGCTGCTACGACTCAAAAACCTTTGTCAGTGTTACAGGCTGTAGATGATTACTATAATAAGTTCAATGCTAATCCTCACAGAGGAGCTTATTATCTTAGTACCAAAGCAACGGAAATGTATGAAAATGCAAGGACTGTAGTTAAAAAGTTTATAGGAGCAAAAAAAGAGAAGGAAATCATATTTACTAAAAGTGCAACAGAATCCTTTAATTTGTTGGCCTATTCCTATGGAATGACTTTTATCAACGAAGGTGATGAAATCGTAATTACCATTGCTGAACACCATTCCAATCTTGTACCATGGCAACAGGTAGCTAAGGCAAAAGGAGCTATTTTAAAATACATCTATCTTGAAGAAGATGGTACCATTGCACCAGAAGAAATTGAGAAGAAGATAACGGACAAAACAAAAATAGTTTCTGTGATTCATGTTTCTAATGTACTTGGAATCATTAATCCTGTTGAAAATATAATTAAAAAAGCACATAGTGTTGGAGCAATCGCCATTGTTGATGTTACCCAAAGTGTTCCTCATATGAAGCTAGATGTTACGGATATGGATGCTGACTTTGTAGCATTTTCCGGACATAAGATGTTAGCACCTATGGGAATTGGTGTATTATATGGCAAAGAAGAACTTCTGGAAAAGATGCCACCTTTTTTGTTTGGTGGTGACATGATTGAATATGTTTGGGAACAAGAAGCTACCTTTGCAGAATTAATAGAGCAAATTGAAGCAATTGAAAAAGAACTGGTTGGATACGCCTTTGATAAACTAGGTGAGATTCCTCATGTAGTGGTATACGGCACAAAAGATAGAATGAAAAAAGCAGGGGTTATCTCATTTAATGTAGAGGACGTACATCCTCATGATGTAACTACAATCCTGGATTCTTATGGTGTTGCTATACGGGCTGGTCATCACTGTGCCCATCCGCTCATGGGACATATGAATGTAAATGCCACTTGCAGAGCAAGTTTTTATCTGTATAATACAAAAGAAGAT
>JAQSYR010000050.1 GCA_029256035.1 Anaerocolumna sp.
AATACCGCCAGAATAACTGCTATTATAACTACTGTTGGTGTGTAATATCTTGCAAACTTCGTAATAAATTTTTCTGAATTAGATTTTTTATTACTTGCGTTTTCAACCAGATCAAGGATTTTACTAACTGTTGATTCTTCAAATTCTTTTGTTACTTTTGCTGTTATTAAACCATTAATATTAATACAGCCACTTAAGATGTCATTGCCTTCCATAATATGGCGAGGAACGGATTCTCCAGTAAGTGCTGATGTATTCAGCATAGAATTACCTTCAATTACAATTCCGTCAAGAGGCACTTTCTCTCCTGGTTTGATAACAATAATGTCGCCAATTTTTACATCTTCAGGATCCACTCGAACTAAATCATTTCCTCTTTTTACGTTAGCATAGTCTGGTCGAATGTCCATTAAGTCAGATATTGATTTTCTAGATTGATTCACAGCATAATCCTGGAACAATTCGCCAACCTGATAAAACAGCATTACTGCCACACCTTCTTCAAACTCTCCCACTAAAAATGCCCCAATGGTTGCTATTCCCATTAAGAAATTTTCATCAAATACATTACCATTTTTTATATTAGATAATGCGCGTAATATAACATCTCCACCAATAATAATGTAACTAATAAAAAATATTGCTAACCTGAGCCATGTAATATCAGAAGGAACAAGAAAAGAAGTTCCATAAATTAAACTACATATAATAATTCTTAATAAATGTTTTTTCATAATTGTCTCCAGTCAAATCCCTTACGCTTTCTTAACTACAACATATGGCTCAATCTTTTTAACTATTTTTTCTGCTTCAGGAATAATCTGATCTATTTTGTCATCATCAGCTTCTATTACCATTTTAGTTGTCATAAAGTTAACGGTTGCATCAGTGACTCCCTCCAGTTTGCAGATTGCATTTTCCATTTTTGCGGCACAATTTGCACATCCTAAATTCTCTAACTTAAATGTCTTTTTCATACTAATCTCCTCTTTTAAATAAATTCTAATTTTTAATTGTTTCTCTAATATGTTCCAAGCCTTTTTCAAAAATTTCTTTTACATGATAGTCTGCAAGCGAATAATAAACTACCTTTCCTTCTTTTCTATACTTTACCAGATTTGTCTGCTTTAAAGAACGAAGTTGATGGGATATGGCTGACTTTGTCATATTTAGCAATACAGCCAGATCACAGACACACATCTCACTCTCATCAAGGGCACATATTATTCTTGCTCGGGTACTATCTCCTAATACTTTAAAAAAATCTGCTAAATCATAGAGTTCACTTTCATCCGGCATCTTCTCTCTTACAGCTTCCACAATTTCCCCATGAATAACATCACAATCACAAAATATATCATTCTTGCTCACTTAATCACCTCACTTTTATAGTTGAATAATCCCCCAACTATAAATTTTATTACAGTTGAACAGTTGCTCAACTATTAATTATATTATAGTTGAACAACTATTCAATTGTCAATGGATTTTAAACAAATTTCTGTACTAATTTTGATATATACCATTTTATTTCATATAAATCCCGTTATAACTTTACCAAACAAAGACTATATGACTTATGACACATGAAGCTTTTATAAATTATTCTAAATATAGATAGTAATTTAAATATTTGCATTATATAATAGAAATAGAATAATTTTCTAAGTTAGGATTAAACTGAATTCAATGGAGGAACCTATGTTATCAAAATTACAGAAATGGAAATCTAAGAATGTATTTATAGGCGGTATCTACTTATTATCAGCTATTCTTTTTCTTATGAATGGTGGGACAACTAATGTTATTATTGCAGTGTGTCTGTTTCTGGCTTCCATGATTTATTTTTTCTTTCGACCAGAAAAAACAAAATGAAATAACAAAATGAAATAAAAATAACAAAAAAAGATATAGACAAAACATGGATAAAAGGGTAATAAATAAGCTTTGTAACTTTAAGACTTTACTGTCTTTTCAGTTACAAAGCTTATTCATTTAATTGAATATATTATCTATTTCAATTAACTTATACTATTTTTTGCATTTCAAGAGAAACGGTATGATTTCTTTTCACTTTAGCACGATAAAGAGCAGAATCTGCACTTTCAATTAAATCATTATAAGTAAGATTAGCTTCTGGAGTCAAAGTACCTACCCCTAAACTTATGGTAACATACTCAGAAACTAAAGATGCTTCATGTGGAATTTTCAGTGCTTCTATAGATTCTCTTATGTTTTCCGCAATTTCATAAGCCTTATCGCCTGTAATGTGGGGCAATGCTATAACAAATTCTTCCCCACCATATCTAGCAATAATATCCGATGAGCGACGAACCAGATGGGATATAGTATAGGTTATTCTGGTAATACATTCATCACCAGCCTGATGCCCATACAAGTCATTAAAATTCTTATAATAGTCGATATCTATCATAATCAAGGAAATTTGGATTCCATATCTTCTGCATCTTTCCCATTCCATTTGCATTACTTCATTAAACTTTCGACGATTTAACAAACCTGTCAAACTATCTGTATAAGATAACTGTTCCAGTTTATGATTCACCTTCTCTAATTCTAAATTAGCTCTGGTTAGCTGAATGTTTTGCTCTTTAAAAGATTTTTTAATCTTAAAATCTTCTATTTTGCTTTTATAAAATTCTCTTGATATAATAAAACTAACAATAATGCTTACTGTGGTAATAATAGCATTTTCAAATAGCCTGTTTGAAGAAGTTTGAAACCTTGGAAGTAAAATAAGAAAGATACTATGTATAGGAATTAATAATAAAATCATTTTAAACGGATGGATAATGGATAGTATGGAGATTGCCAAAGTACCGGTAATGTATACTGCAACATCACCAGAGGTAAGCTGATATAATAAGGTTACTGCCATACACCATGTTAATATTGAAAATATGTAAAAAAAGCCAATAACTTTTAATTTGGATAAATTGTCAGTTACTTTATTCCCATAATTATAGATTAATAGCAGAAACAGAACGGATAATACCAACATAAATAAACTCATCATATAAAAGTACTTTACCGGTGTTTTATCCAAATCTACAGTTCGCAACATACTGTAATAGAAAATCAAGGCTAAATCAACTACTAATAATAGCTTTAAGATAGCTTTTGCCCGAATAACATTCAATCGATATATATTTACATCAAATTCCTGCTTTGTTTCCTCATTTAAATCAAAATTAAACCATTCTCCTAAATAATTCTTCCCCATATTTATAGCCTCCAAAAATAGAATTATGTCGAAAATTATAGGAAATACGTCCTAATTGTGCATGAATTTAATTCTACCACTTTTATGTATAAAATACTATAGTTTTTTAGCCTTTTTTTAACAAATTAAAAGAAAAAGGACCAAAACAAATAGTGAATAATTACTATTTGCTTTGGTCTCTTTCCTACTAAATGAATAAACTCATATTAGAGTCCTCAGCTTCACTTAACATATAACCAACTCCACCGATTTTTACACCATCTAACAATTCTTCTTTACGGATTCCCATAACATCCATGGACATTTGGCATGCAACCAGTTCAATACCACTTTCCTGTGCAGACTTAATTAAATCTTCCAATGAAAAAACATTTTGCTTCTTCATTATTCCACGTATCATTTTACCACCCATACCCATCATATTCATCTTAGACAGTTTAAGTTTTCTGCTGCCTCTTGGCATCATGACTGCAAATGCTTTTTCAATAATATTCTTTTGCACAGATACTTTTTCTGGTTTTCTAAGAATATTTAATCCCCAGAAGGTAAAGAACATGGTTACCTTTTTACCCATTGCTGCTGCTCCATTAGCAATGATAAAGGAAGCAATGGCTTTATCTAAATCACCGCTAAATACCACCATAGTTTTATTGTCTTTTACTGAAAGGGTTGGCATATTCTGATTTACAGTATCTGCTTTTAATGTATTTTTCTTTATAAATGCTATAATATTTCCACCCTGTTTTTCTATATTAACCAACTCATTATTGGTACGCTTACACCAAGCTTTAATATCTTCATAAAATCCAGGGTCAGAAGCTGAAACTTTTAATATCTGGCCATCTTTTAAGTCATCCATACTTGCTTTAACCTGCATTAAAGGTCCTGGGCAACATAAGCCACAAGCATCCAGTGTCTTATGGTAAGTCTCTGTCTGATTTTCATCTTCTTTTATTGCCTGTGTATCTGGATCTATGATCATACGTTTTGAATTTTGGCTAGTCATACTAGCTGTTTCAACTGTTTTTGGATCAAATTTAAGTGCAGCAGAAGACTTATATCCCCCGGTTACATTCAGAACATCAAATCCGTGCTGTTTTAAAATTCGATCAGCTACATAACCTCTTAAACCAACCTGGCAATACTCTACAATCTTTTTGTTCTTATCTAATTCATTCAGTCTGTCTCTTATCTCATCCACTGGAATATTAATTGCACCTTCCACATGACCATTCATATATTCTTCTGCACTTCGTACATCCACCAGAGTATACTCTTCTTTATTAAGTTTTTCAACTTCACTCCAAGTGGTTATATCTGTTCTTCCAGCCAATACATTTTGAGCAACAAACCCTGCCATGTTTACAGGATCCTTTGCAGAGGAAAAAGGAGGAGCATAAGATAATTCTAATTCCGCTAAATCTTCTATGGTTCCATTTAATCGAATCACCGTAGCAATAACGTCTATTCTCTTATCTACTCCGTCATAACCAATACCTTGAGCTCCATAAACTTTACCATCTTCTCCAAAGATTAACTTCAAAGTCATCTGTAACGCACCTGGATAGTAGGATGCATGAGATACCGGATGCACATATACGACCTTATATGGAATACCTGCTCTTTGAAGTCCCCTCTCATTATTGCCTGTGCTGGCTGCAGTTAATCCAAATACTTTTAGAATAGAAGTTCCCTGGGTACCTTTAAATACTGAATTTAAACCAGCTACATTATCAGCTGCAATTCTGCCTTGTTTATTTGCAGGACCAGCTAATGGAATAGCTGTTTTGTTCTTAGTAACATAGTCTACCACTTCTATGGCATCACCTACTGCATATACACTCTCAATATTCGTTTCCATTTTATCATTGACAATAATGTGTCCTTTCGGACCAAATTCTAAACCGCTATCTTTTAAGAAGGCTGTATCAGGTGCCACACCAATTGCTAATATAACCAGATCCGCTGAAACTTTAGTTTCACTATTTAATGTTACTTCCACCTGGCTGCCGATTTCCTGGAAGGATTTCACACCATCACCTAAAATAAGCTGTACTCCGTTTTCTACCATTTCTTTTTCCGGAATTACTACCATATCAGAATCAAAAGGAGCAAGTATATGAGGCGCAGCTTCTACAAGAGTTACATTTAATCCACGGTCTCTTAAGTTCTCAGCCATTTCAATACCAATAAATCCACCACCAATGACAATAGCACTATCTACACCTTTTTTATCAACATAAGCTTTTACAGCATCAGTATCCGGAATATTTCTAAGAGTGAAAATTTTATCGCTATGAATTCCAGGAATATTAGGTCTTAACGCTTTCGCCCCTGGTGAAAGAATTAAATAATCGAAAGTTTCTTCATAAACTCCTTTCGACTTACTATTAACTGTTACCTTTTTATTTTTAGCATCAACATTAGTTACTTCACTATTATTTCTAACATCTATATTAAATCTGGCTTTCATAGCCTCTGGAGTCTGCACTAATAACTTGCTTCGCTCTTTAATGGTTTCCCCAATATAATAAGGCAAACCACAATTTGCAAAAGAGATATATTCATCTCTTTCAAACATAATAATTTCAGCCGCTTCATCCAATCTCCTAAGTCTTGCTGCTGCTGATGCTCCACCTGCTACACCACCTACGATTAAAACTTTCTTACTCATTTCTCATACCTCCGTTTAATTTTCCTCTTCCTTACTCATTAATAAGTGAATAATTTCACCTAATTTGTTATTGCTGACTTTATAATATATCTCCAGGCCATTTCTTCTGCCTTCTATAATGCCTGCAGATTTTAGTTTCTGTAAATGCTGGGATACGGTAGACTGGGGAGTACCTAAACACTCCTGCATATAGGATACGTTACATTCTCCTTTTTCAATTAACCCATTTACAATACAGAGTCGTACAGGATGTGCCAGTACTTTTAACATTTCTGCCGCAGCATTATATTTTGTATAATTATTGTCCATTCCGGTTACCTGCTTTCTTATCTGTCATTTATATATCAGTATATTCATATATTACGATATTGTGATTAATTTGTCAAGATAGTTCGTTAATTATTTTACAAACACAAAAATACGGGAGCACTAAAATGCATTCCCGTATTTCTATTGAATTATTAATATTCAAAACAATCTTATTTCAAGGAAAAAGTCTGATCGCCTGATTGACATTATCTTTTCTGGTTAACCGGCCCAATTCCTTCTTCTACTACATTGTGGTCCTGGTTTTGATTTACTACTTTTACAGTATTTGTTGCGTTGTTAAATTTTTCTTTTTCCTTCTTCTGCTGCATCTTTTCTTGTTTTTCTTTTTCCATATTCCATCTGTATGATAGAATGCCAAATAATCTTCTAACATACGTTTCCTTTCCGATTAATAAATATAGGTAACTCTATATTAGTATGTATCGTTTCAGAAAAAGTATGTTATGATTTGAAAAGTTTATAGGTTTACATTAGGGTTGGTATATCTTCCCCGGTCCTGTGTTTTGGTCCCATATTGAATTGCCTTTACGGGACAACGATGGATACAACCTAAACACTGGGTACATTTCCCATGCCATTCAGGTTTTTGATTAACCATTTGAATGGAATTAACTGGACAGATCTTTTCACATTTTCCACAGCCAATACAAGTATCCATAGCATAAAACTTCTTTGTATCTCTTCCATGAACATAAAGCTGATGTACCACATAAGAGAAAAAACCAGGCAGCTTTCCTTTTTCTATATCAAAAACTCCTTTTTCTTTCTTATGAATGACTGACTTAATATGGGATAATACTTTATCCGCTTCGAGCAGCTTTTTTTGCTGCTCTTCCTTTGAAACAATATCATACAATAATATATAATTATCCAAAAAAGGAACAGAAAAACCGCTGTCTAAATGATAGTTTTTTGATTGCAGACTTTTTTTAAGTATCTGCATGGTATCTCCTATATTCTGACCGCAGGTACAAACGGCATAAGTATAAGGATTCTTGTAATTACTAATTTTTAATTTATCAAGAAATTCTTCCATAACTGTGGGCAATCCCCAGTAGTAAATGGGGAAAATAAATCCTACAGATTCTCCTTCTTCCAGCGAATAATAAAATTGTTCTGTCTTTAATGCATCTGTAATATTAATCACTGATTCATTCTGATTGGCCAGTTGTTTTGCAGTATACAGGGAATTTCCTGTTCCGGTAAAGTAAAATATCATAGTATCTCTCCATTCTTATAATTACTGAATGTTGATATTATAAACCCTGTACTATACTACACAGTCAAGTATTTATTTTACTCTGACAACAAATTTTTATTTAATTCCTCTAAAAAAATTTTAACTCTGCCAAGTTCTTCTATTTTATGATTAACTGAATTAATTTTTTCTGAAATAAATTGTTTTAAATGTCTTAAATCACAGCCATCTGATTCTTCCCTATCATCTTCTGAATAGTATCGATAACCGTTGCTTTCCCTCTTGGGACTGTTAAGTATACCAATTTTTTCATAATAGCGAATTGTTTCTTTATTTAGATTTAACTCTTTGGCAAGTTCTCCGATCTGATATCTTTTGTTCATAGAAACCCCATATTCTTCACTACTTCTATTTGTCTTACTTATTATTTTATTTACTTATTATTTTACTTACTTTTTATATTTCTTACTATTTAAATTTCTTACTTTTTAAATTTCTTACTTTTTATTTTTATAATTTTTCTTCCAATGCCAACCAATGGCTTATAGAATATTCCTTCTAATTCTCTGGTCAAAGCATTGGCTGGCTTTTCCGATAAAGCCCCGAGAGTCTGCATATACTTCCATCTACTTGATTTATCCCCTAGCAAATATTTATCATTATAAACTGAAAAACAGCCTGGAATATTTACTCCTGCCGGGCAAGGCATACAATAACCACAAGCTGTACATGAAACTTTTGTAAGTTCTGCCATGGTCTGTTTTACTTTATCAAATATATCCAGTTCTTCTATTGTTAAAGAATCGGGATAGGCCTCATTAGCAATCCTAATATTTTCAGCTAACTGTTCTTCGGTACTCATTCCTGATAATACCACATGTACTTCCGGGTGATTCCACACCCAGCGTAATGCCCATTCTACATTGGAACGTTCCTTATTATAACTTTTAAAAGCATCAATTACCTTGGCTGGCAGATGATTTACCAGCCTACCACCACGTAATGGTTCCATTACGATTACAGGGATCCCCATACTTGCTGCTAATTGTAAGCCTGACTTTGTGGCCTGGTTATTCTCGTCTAAATAATTGTACTGAATCTGGCAAAAATCCCAAGGATAAGCTTTTACAATTAATTCAAAATCCGTTTTACTTCCATGAAATGAAAATCCAAGATTTTTAATTTTTCCTTCTGCTTTTAGTTGTTCTAGCCATTCTAATACCCCAAGAGAAACCATACGGTCAAACATTGGCTTGTCTGTTAACATATGCAATAAATAATAATCAATATAATCTGTCTGCAACTTTTCTAACTGAGTAGAAAATATTTTTTTACCATGCTCTAATTTATATACCATAAAAGGAGGTAATTTTGTTGCAATTTTCACCTTTTCACGATAACCACCAGAAAGTGCTTTACCTAAAAATGACTCACTTTTTCCACTATGATAAAAATAGGCTGTATCAAAATAATTAATTCCTTTATCTATAGAATCTCTGATCATTGCAATTGCTCTAGGTTCATCAATATTACCGCCCTTTACTGGCAGTCGCATACAACCAAATCCTAAAATGGAAAGTTCATCACCATTTTTATTATTTCTTCTTGTTAACATACTTCACCTTTCATTCTAATTAGAAAATCACATAATGCATCAACACTTTTCTTTGTAGTTGCCCAGGAGGTAACAAAACGTACCGCACTATTTTTATCATCTATTTTAGCTTGTACAGAAAAAATAAATTCTTCTGCCATAAGTTCTAATATTTTGTTTGGAAAGATTGGAAATATCTGATTTGTTCCAGGGGGTGCATAAAAACCAAATCCGCATTCCTTTAGTGTTTTTATTATAATATCAGCCATTTCATTGGCATGCTCTCCTAATTCATAATATAAATTATCCTGAAACAGTGCTTCAAATTGAATGCCTGTCACAAAACCTTTGGCCATTAAGGCACCTCTTTGCTTAATAAGATATCTAAAGTCTTCCTTTAAATCCTCTCTGCAAATGACCAGTGCTTCTCCAAGCAATGCACCATTTTTTGTTCCACCAATGTAAAATACATCTGTTAATTCTGCTAAGTCAGATAACTCTAAATCGTTTTCTTTACAAGTTAAGGCAGAACCTAAACGTGCTCCGTCAAGAAACAGAAGTAAATTATTTTTGCGGCAGATATTACGAATCCCTGATAATTCAGCCTTTGTATAAACAGTGCCAACTTCTGTGGTATTTGAAATATATACCATCTTTGGTTGTACCATATGTTCATCTGCGTGCATATCTAATGCAATCTGTATATCAGAAGGTGTTAATTTCCCATCTTTGCAAGGCATTGCAACAACCTTATGACCAGTTGCCTCAATAGCGCCGGTTTCATGGACATTAATATGACCAGTTGAA
>JAQSYR010000051.1 GCA_029256035.1 Anaerocolumna sp.
AGTGCTATAAATAGATAGGTTATAGGAGAATTCAAGTATGAGACTAAGAAATGTGAAAGGGTCAAGAGAGGCAATTGCGGAAAATGAATTTGTGGTACAAAACCCCGAGGAATGCAGGGGTAAATGGAGATCAAATTTTGGCAATGAACATCCGATTCATATAGAAATAGGCATGGGAAAAGGGAAGTTCCTGTTGCAGCTTGCCCAGAGTAACCCGGATATTAATTATATTGGTATTGAAAAATATTCAAGTGTGCTCATTCGTGCTATAGAAAAAAGAAAAGAAATATCCCTTACTAATTTGTATTTTTTACGATTTGATGCGGAAGATATCAATGATATATTTGAGGAAGGGGAAATAGACAGGGTTTATTTAAACTTTTCTGATCCTTGGTAAAACAGATAATCAGGAATTATTTAATTTTTCCCTGGAACAAGTGGAATTGGCCGGTTGGAAACTTCGTAATAGTACTTATGATTTACATCATAGTGAGTATGCAGAAGGTAATATAATGACAGAGTATGAAGAAAAGTTTTCTGCCATGGGTAATCCGATTTGCAGATTGGTGGCTTTTAGGGAAAAATAATTTCAAAATATGTGATATTATATATGTATACTTAATATTCTATTAAAAAGGTAAACATTAGGTGACATCATGAAAAAATCAAGTAAACATAAAATAGCTAAGATATTTTGCGGTAATTCCTGTTTGAATAAAAAAGCGCTATGCTTTAAACGATCCTGGGATGAAGTTGAAGCAATGTTAGGAAAAGGAAATAAATGCTGCGGAAAATGTAAACACTGATATATTTATGCATAATCTATTACAGATGAGGCAATCTATATATTAAATAGTAGAAACAATATTAAACCAAAGATAATAAGGAGGAAACAAATATGGAATTAAAATTAACAGATGCTAACTTTGAAGCTGAGGTACTAAAGTCTGAGCTGCCTGTTTTAGTAGATTTTTATGCTGATTGGTGTGGCCCATGTAAAATGGTAGCTCCAATTGTAGAAGAACTTGCAAAAGAATATGAAGGTGTATATAAAGTTGGAAAACTTAATGTAGATGATTCTCCAAATACAAGTGGTATGTACCGTGTAATGTCAATTCCTACACTTCTAATAATTAAGAACGGACAGGTGGTTGACAGTGTAGTAGGTGTAGTACCAAAAGCAAAACTAGCTGAAAAAATGAATCAACATAAATAGTCAGTTTAAAATAAACAATTTAAATTAGTAAAATAAGATGGAGTCAGGTGCGGTAAGAGTATCTGACTTTCTTTTTTTATGTATTAACAAGTTTACAAGTATATCCATTCATCTTGACTAGCGTTTTCCTGAGGATGGTATGAGCATTTGAGTATTTACACATTATTCAAATCTTTACTAGATCAAAGATTATGAAATCCAAATTAATTATAAATCTATGCAACAATTATAATGGATTGATAAAATAGATTAATAAAAAATTAAAAAAACTCTTGCTTTTTCTCTGTCCATCCTTTATAATAAGTTTTGCGTTCAAAATTCGCGCTTCTAGCTCAGTTGGTAGAGCACCTGACTCTTAATCAGGGTGTCCAGGGTTCGAGCCCCTGGAGGCGCACTATAAAGTATCGGTTTTTCAGACGTAGGAGCTGAGGGGTCGGTGCTTTTTTGTTGCCTAAAAGTATAAGTAGATTATGGCAGGGAAGTCTAAGCTAAGAATATATTTAGCTTTGAAATTTCTGTATTGGGGAATGGTTTTGCCGGATACTTTTGTGTAATGGTGTGGAAATCGCTAGGAACTGGTCTCGTTGAAAAGTCCGTGTTCATGATTCTAAAACATTCTTCTATCTGCCATCTTCCTTCACTTACTTTTATAATATTGCTTACATCATCATCGAGCAGATCGGTATACACTGCATATAAACCGTCATACTGTTCTTCAGACTCGATTTTATTCTCATCAAGATAATTGTGTATGTCTGCAACTTCACCATCTTCTTATTTGATTTCAAAGTAATAATTGGAGCAGTCATAGTAAAGTACCTTGTCATTTCTTTTTCCTAAAAAGTGGCAGCTTTTATATACTTCTGATTGGAAGAAATCATATTTGCACATTCATTTCCCAGAACATCCAGGGTACGGTAAATATCGTGAAGTTCATAAGAAGGTTTTTCTAAAAACTCAGAGGCAACCTTAAAAGACGAACGTTTACTGGTTGCTTCAAGTACTCGTGAAAATATCAAATCCGAGAGAATAGCATTTAAATCATATTTGAATTAATATTTAGTTTTTAGCTTTCGGCATGTTTTATTTAATTGTAAACTATAGTAAATTAACTAGAGAAAAAGATAACCACCCCGAAAAACTTCTGCTTGTCAAAGTCTAACTGTCTGTTAGCGTGAAAGGTAATTTGTATAGCCTTACTTTTGTGTTCTTTTTTGTATTCCAGAGTTTCAAGTTTAGCTTCTTCCTTAGCCCAAGCCATTACAGCATCGCGTGTTGCTCCATGATCTTTTAGTAAGTCTGTTAAAGTACCCAGTTTCTTTAGGGCTAGCATGAGAAAGGAAAGAGGTGCAGTTGGTAAATCCTTCAGGTGCCTTCCGGGCTCTAGCAGGTAAAAGTCCGTTATAGAGGTAGAGCAAGGTCGCCCAATTGAGTACATAGAATAAATATTTTTTAAGGTAAAACTTTTTTTCTAAACAGTAACATAATTAATTTTAAATTATAGATTATGGCAACAGAAAAAACTGCAAGCCCAAAATACTCTGGAATTCAATGACATTTAATACCTGGGGCTTCAAATCACCATTAAATGAGGTACCATAAGCAGTCATATTATTCGTAATATTAAGTACATAGCAAACAGTCTGAATTTCTAAAAGGTAACAATAGGGTTGCGTCTAAAGTATATTAAAGAACAAGTAGAACATAAAAATATATACAACACGAACGATTTGTTAATGAGTAGAAGATAATATTTTTATTATCCTGTACTACTCTGTTTAGCGCTAAGCAAAAGTGAAACACCTAGTTTGTTTGTAAAAAAATTGTCTTAGCAAATTAAAGAATATTTTCTTGCGAATCTACTGGGATTTGGGGGCGTAGCCACCAACATCATTAATAAATTGTTTGAAAGTTGTACTGTTACACTATGCATTGCAATTCGTTACACTTAACGATTGCAAAAAATACTACTCTGTAAGATCCAAATTTAATTATCTTACAGAGTAGTACATATATGTTTCATTATTTTTATGCATATGACATTAAAAGTGTTAAGTTGAGATCTACAAGCAATTAAAAGTTATATATGACGTGATTGGGGTCATACCTTTAGTATAAGCTTCGTAATTATCCCAACATTTTATATCAATATGAAGCTTATAATCTGCTGTATAATATCTTGTTTGTTTTGTATATTGTCCGGCCTTAAGATACCATTGTAAGTTTGTTAATCCAATTACATTACCTAACTCAAGGGCAACGCCACCTACAGCAAGAATCTTTCCAGCAGCAGTTACAAATGGACCAGAAGGAGCAAATGTTAGATACAGTCCAGGTACGCTATAAATAATATAAGAAGCAGCAGCTTCAGCAGCTGTAACTGTATGATAAGTAGTGTATACATTAAGGTCATAATTAAAGAAACTTTTAATAATTTTAGTTTCTGTATATGAATAAGCATAGGTGGATAGATAAACTTCTACTCCCCAATATATACTATCTATAGTAAATGATTTTGTATAAGTATATCCAACTGTTCCATTAATTTGAATTTGATTCCCTGCAGGTATTCTAGAATCTGTAAATCTGTAACCCAAGTAAATTGGCGAAGGCGGGGATTGTAAGATTTTGTAACTGACTGTAATGCTTTTATTTAATAGTGAAACATTACATGAATTTACTTGTATATATTTATCTATTACTGGTGTGGCAGCTTTTGCTACAATTGGGGAAAGGGCTGTTGTTAGTATGCTTATTAATAACTACACTGTTCCAAAATATTTTAGTCTTTTTACCATACAATTATCTCCTCTTTATTTGTTTTATTTGCCATACAAAATCATTAAAATAAGTCATATGCATAACATGGAATAAATGTATAATTTTGTATAAGCATTACGATATTAAAACGGATATTTACAAATGACAACTAAAAATTTTAAATAAAGTAATAAATGTAATTAATTACTAGAGCCGTGTTTTGACTTATGATTACAAAATAGTATTAAGATATAATATTAATATATATATTATATAGAAATTTTATGATAAAATAGTAGAAATTTTCATACATATATATTATAATTAATAATAATAGGTTAATAATTTTGTATAAATAAATACGATATAAAAACTTATTATATTTATTATTAATAATAAAAAAATACTAATCTTTAAAGGAGATCTAAATTGAAACTTATAAAATTAATTAAAACAGCTGTTACATCAACTTATGCACTAATCCTTATTTTTATAACTATAATATTTCTTCTATTGGAATATGTCCATATAGGACAATTTAAAGATATTTTAACGATAATATTATTTATATTGTTTTTTTCTAGCCTTATTCTAGAAGCAATAAGTGATTTATCAAAGAAACATTTTGTTCCGACGTTTTACATTATTTTTGTAGATATAATTGCAATTTTAAGTTTTTTAATAGCAATATACTTTAACTATGTCAATCCTCAAAAAATATATACATTTTTAGTTTCAATAATCGTATTAAAAATATCTCGGCACGGAGATATGATAAAAATAAATAAAGATAAAAATATAAATCTAGATTAATTTTATGATATATAAATTTTTAATTGTTTAGTCAATTCTGCTGAGTTCAAGTTGAAAATTTGTTTAGAAATATGTAAAGATAAAAAACCAGATATCATATGGTGTAAATTATTCCACATTATGTTACCTGGTCTTTTTCGTGTTGCTACAGATAACATGATCCCGTAACCACAGGGAATTGGAAGGGATTGGACAAACAGAAAAAAGTACTATTTTATTTGCATAATTAAAAACAAATATTTAACTATAGGGAAAAAGATTAATGAAGAATCTATGTATGTATTTAATACCAATTATGATTTTTATCTTTAGAATCAAAGAATAAATTAACAATTCCACTACAAACAAGAGAACAGGAAAACTATATTGAATTCACCAATGATACCGATAATTTAGGAGATAGGGAAGATTCTGTATCTGTTCATTTTATAGATGTAGGTCAAGGGGACGCTATCTTAATTAACTCCAATAATCACTATATGCTTGTAGATGCCGGCGAAAATGATGAAGGCAATACAGTTGTAAATTATCTAAAGAAACAGGGAGTCAAATTCTTAGAGTATGTTATTGGTACACATCCTCATAGTGACCATATTGGAGGCTTGGATACAGTTATTTCTAATTTTGAAATAAATAAAGTTATTTTACCTGATGTTGTATCTACTACAAAAACATTTGAAGAGGTTCTAGATGCATTATCAGAAAATGATTTAAGAATCACCAAACCAGAAGTAGGCATGGAGTACAAATTAGAGGATGCAACATTTATCATACTGGCAC
Source organism: Anaerocolumna sp. (assembly GCA_029256035.1). Classification (GTDB taxonomy): domain Bacteria; phylum Bacillota; class Clostridia; order Lachnospirales; family Lachnospiraceae; genus Anaerocolumna. The sequence continues at coordinate 5,570 of JAQSYR010000051.1, forward strand.
CCAATAGCAGTGAATACAGTGACTTAAATAATTATTCCATTGTAATTAAGATTATATATGAAGAAACAGCTTTTCTTCTTACCGGTGACGCTGAAAAAACTTCAGAAGATGAAATGCTTGAAAATGGGCTGGATTTATCTGCTGATATTCTTAAATTAGGACATCATGGTTCGGCAAATAGCAGTACTGATACATTTTTAGACCGGGTAGGTGCCTCCTCTGCTATTATAAGTGTTGGCCGAAACAATAAATATGGTCATCCAATGTCAGAAACAGTAAATAGAGTATTAGATAGGGGTATTAACCTATATAGAACAGATGAAATGGGCACTATTATTGTAACAACTGACGGAACGTCAATTTCTTTTAACAATGATGCAACCGGTGAAAACAATTCTGCACAAGAGTAGAAAGGCAAACCATGAAAAGATTAATTGTTGACCGATTAGAAAATAATTATGCTGTTTGTGAAACAAAAGCGAATACGGTAATACATATCCCAATGACAGAAATACCAAATAATACGAAAGAAGGGGATGTACTAATGCTTATGGAAGGCAAATATGTTATTGATACTATTGATACCAATACCAGAAAAGAAAGAATCAGGGATAAAATAAATCGTCTATTTGAATAACACAATAACGCGGTAGAAAAGAATATTTAATTATATAAGCTTATTTTAGCCTGTTATTTATAAGATCATGATAAAAAGAAATTGCAATATAAAATAAAGGCAGATGTTTTAAATCTCTTGGGTTATAACCTGTGATTTTACTGATTTTATTTAGTTTGTTTTGCAATGTATTTTTATGAATATATAGTTGATCGGCACATTTTTCAATGGAACCATTGGCATCAATATAAGCTGAAATTGTGGAGATTACCGACTCCAAAGATTCCTCTGGTATTCCAGAGAAAATTTTTTGGATAAATAATTCTTTTGTAACCCCGGTTACTTGGTGGCTGAAAAGTTCCAAATCCATATCTTCGTATATGGTATAACCCCAGTTTGGAGTATGGGAAGAAGAAGAGAGGGCCTGTAAGGCATGATGAAATGAGGAATTCATCCCGTGCTCTGTTCCTGCGTTATAGCAAGCTCCAATGGACCAGATGGATTTGAACTTTTCCTCAAGGCCCTTCTGCAATTGAGTAAGCAATAATCTGAATTTCTCCAGAGGAATTTTTTCACAAACAACTATAAAATAGGAAGCATGTTTTAATGTAACACAATCTATATGATTTTTTAGAAAGGTATGAATCCATTGTTTTTGGGCTGTTACTGCAGTTTGATGTGTTTCATAGGATACCTCCGTTAAAAGTGTAGCCGAGGGTACCTGAGATGCAGAGGGTACCTGAGATGCAGAAGGTAGCTGAGATGCAGAAGGTACCTGAGATGCAGGTAGTACCTGAGATGCAGAGGGCATCTGGGATACGGAGGGATCGAAAAGAACAATGATACTTTTAGGTGCTCGTATATTAATATTATAGTAAAGCCCACGCTGGTAAAACTGATCATTGATTGTATTTAAGTCTGAATTTATCCATTCCAACAAGAATTCACTCTTCTCAAATTCCCTTGTTTTAAGATTGTTTGTAAGATGAACCTGTCTAATTAAAAGTTCCGTCATTTTCTTAATGATCAAACCATAGTCTTTTACCTCGTTACTATCACCGGTTATTCCTATGACTCCAATAACTTCTCCTTCATACAAAATGGTAAGGTTAATACCAGGTTTTACGTCATTAAACTGTAAAGTGTCTTGAATTTCAAGTATGGAGAGTTGATTATCAATCATATATTTTGCAGCACTGTGATAGGTACCAACACGGGATGGATTGGAACTAGCTAAAATAATACCTTCCCGGTTCATAATATTAATTTTATGTCCCACAATGGTTTGGATTTCAGTAATAATTTTTTCTGCCAATTCACTGGTAATATTCATAGCTGAGAGACTCCTTTTCGTTGGTTTGCATAACAATAAATTTAATATAATCATGGTATGAATAACATTGAATTCAAATATGTTAGTTAGTATAATACATTTATAGAAAATTAACAAGGAGAAAGTAATCATATGAAGGTACTTATTGCAGCGGATTCATTTAAGGGTAGCATGTCATCAGAAGAAGTGGCAAACAATATAGAAACTGGAATAAAAAGAGTCTGGAACTCAGCGGTTGTTGAGAAAATTCTTGTTGCCGATGGGGGAGAAGGATTTACACAGGCAATTCACCATAAATGTGGCGGAAAATTAAAAGAAGTAATGGTAACAAATCCAATGGGCGAAAATATGTCCACCCATTACCTGCAACTAGATGACAATACGGTTGTAATGGAGATAGCAGCCGCATCTGGAATTACTTTGATAGAAAAAGAAAAATTAAATCCTTTTTAGGATTTCGCTTTCTTGATAAAGATGGAAATGAAGTAGGAAAAGGCGGCGGCCAATTAAAGAAAATTCAAACCATTGACGGGACTAAAGTAACGGACAAGGTAAGGAATTGTAAGTTTATTCTTGCTACTGATGTTCGCAATCCATTGACTGGTAAAACTGGAGCTACAGAAGTTTTTGGAAGACAAAAAGGTGCAACAGAGGAGATGGTATTGGAATTGGAAGAAGGCATGATAAACTATGCTGGATGTTTAAAAAATACTTGTGGTACAGAAGTTGCAGAGGTTCCAGGAACTGGAGCTGCAGGAGGTGTACCAGGTAGCATG
>JAQSYR010000052.1 GCA_029256035.1 Anaerocolumna sp.
TCTGGTTCCAAAGAAGTCAATTTCTGAATTACGGAATATAACTTTGGCAGACTGTTTCTGGAACTAATCAATCTTTTTTCATATTCCAATTTTATCATGGTATTATCTTCATTTATCTCGGATAACTCTTTATAATCTTTCAAAAGATATTCGTATTCACTACTCTTTTCTTTTGCAATAGATTGATAATGATCAACGGAATAACCAATGGTGGCACCAATAAATAGGTATTGTGACATCTGAAGAAGAAACTGTGCATTTACAAGGATACTACTTAAATTGAAAAATGAGATACCATTCATAAATACATAAAACAGAGCAGATAAAACTACTGCCATGAAAGAATGTCTTAAACCCAGAAATAAAGATATTATTATAATATACAGATACATTAGATCCAGCTGTCTTAGTACTGCATGATTTCTTACCAATACCATAATAATGCCAAATCCAAGAAATACACTGATGTTTTCTATATATTCCAAGTACTTTCTTTCTGAGTGTGACAACTTTCTTTTATCTTTTTTCACTTTTGCTTTTATGACTTCCGTATTTTCACTGGATAGTGTACTGAAAAATTCATAAAAACAAACCCATTCCAATTCTTTTTTAATTCTGCATGAATTTATATTACAGCCTCTAAGTTCTCCATCAAAGCCTGTAATTTTAAAGTTTTCTCCAAGGTTTCGGCGTAGTAGTGTGACAATTTCTTCCTCACTAAAACATTGGAAACCTCCAACATTATAAAGGCCAGAAGGTGTTATATCTTTTGCTCTAAGAATTGCATCAACGCAATCTTTCCTATGGACAGGAACAAAATATTTATTTCTATTTGCCTGGTATTTATTATTTGAATATAAGTGATTCCTTATATTGGATAAGAAATCCTTCTGCTTCTCATTGATGGCAAACCCATAAATATCACCTATTCGAAGTATCACTGTTTCTATTCCATACAGTCTGTGATACTCCTGGACCAGACCTTCTCCCTGCTTACACAATAATCCTTTTAACGTAACAGGTTCTGTAGGCTCTTCTTCTGTCTTACCATGTAAATCGCAACCATAGACTTCCGATGAAGATAGAAATATAAACTTTTGAACAGCATGTATGGCACACTGGTTTAATACATTCATTAAGTGACAAAAATATATATTTGATCCGGTTTCATATTCCCAGGTTTCCTCCATATAAATATTACCAGCAAAAACAACCGTATTAGGTTTTACACTGTTAAATATGGTTTGTAACCCAGCGTCATTATTCTTACATTGATACCACTTATAGGAATGCACGGGCTTTTCGTCTGGTGTAAAGTCAGTATCAGAAAATATATAAACTTCATAATCTTGTTTCACAAACCGGTCAACAAGATTCGCTGCAAAACTATTACATCTTCCTACATATATAACTTTCATCTCATTCCTCATTCCAATTAAGTACCAAAATGTAAAATATGACTTATTATAACATAATAACTAATAAATCTCCATATTATTTCACATAAGTCAGCATAAATTTGCTAAATTTACTTACATTTTTCATATGAAATTATACTATAGGCCGTAGCTAAAAAGTACAGGGAAACCATAGCAAAAATATAAGCTTAATTTGTTGTTCTTAAAATACTGACAATTTAGTTTTTTACACTCTTAGGAAATGATTCACGCATTATTATTGAATTTTATACTTTATACTTGGTCTTCCTCCCGTTTTATAATCGACTTTGCTGATAACCTCATTGCTTTCTATAAAATAATTCATGTAACGTCTTACGGTGACTTTCGATAAACCGGTATGTGCCGATATTTCCTCACTTGTAAGGAATTCATTCTTCCTTTCCCGCATATAACTGCGAATTAGATAAAGGGTTTTATCCTGTAACCCTTTACTTAATTCCATTTGTTTTTCTGCATACCCGTCCTCTTTAAGATTAATTAAATCATCTACATCTTCCTGGGTAAAGTTAATCCCACTTTTTATCATCTTATTTTTTAATAAGTATTTATCAATGGCTTTTGAAAATCTCTCATACTTAAACGGCTTCACAAGATAATCTAATATTCCAAGGTGCAATGCCATATCCAGGCTGCCTACATCGTTGGCTGCAGTAACCATAATTACATCGGTTTCATATTTGGCTTCTCTTATTTTTTCTAGAAGCTCTAAACCTGAAATATTTGGCATGTATAGATCAAGAATCAACAGCTGAACCTCCGTATTCTTCAAATATTCCCAGGCATCCTTCCCATTATGAAAGGTTGCTACCACGTCTAGTCCGGGAATTTTTTGAATGTATTGTTTGTTAATGGCTGCTACCATAAGATCATCTTCCACAATTACAACTTTTATCACGGTATCTCTCCTCCATATATTAAAATCGTTTCCTTTTCTTATTAAAGCTAATGGTAATGGAACTTCCAATTCCTTCTTCCGAATCTACCTCCACTGCTCCATCGCATCGTGCTACGATATCTCCAATTAGTGATAGCCCGATTCCACGCTTATTCCCCTTTGTTGAAAAATTCTTAATAAATATTTTTTGTGAGACATCCTTACTCATACCAATTCCAGTATCATCTACCGTAATAATCAGACCACCATCATTTCTTTGAATAAATACATTCACATCTCTGGCATCCTCTTTATCCTTTACTGCATCAAATGCATTTTCAATCAAATTACCCAGAATTGTAACCAAATCATTGGTTGACAGATAATCGTTGTGAGCTTCCAAATAGCTGCCTTTTTGCAACGTCATCCTTATATTTAATTCTTTTGCCCTGTTTTGCTTACCAAGAAGCAAAGCAGCAATTGTCAAGTTCTCTATTTGTTTGGAAATAGAATGATATCCCTGATTTTCTTCTGCCTGGGTTGTTGCAATATAATCAATTGCCATCTGGTATTCACCCAGCTGTAACATTCCTAATATTACATGCAATTTATTTACATGTTCATGGGTATTCGCCCTTAAAGCATCCACTATATGTTTTACTCCGGTTAGTTGTTCTGCTAGTTTTGTCACCTCGGTTTTATCACGAATTAATGATATGGTACCTATGAGCTTCCCCTGTTCTATGATTGGAATGCTATCAATTAAAAATGTTATATTATGAATTGTTAATTCCTGGTTATAAACTTTTTCTAAAGAATCCATGGCCGGAATATGGTATTGCATTGCAAATTTCTCAACGGAAGCATCCGATATTTCAACATTTAAGTTGGTTACCATTTGTTTCATAGCTTTGTTAACAAAGATACAGTTACCACTTTGATCCGTAGCTATAATGCCTTCCTCTAATGTGTCTAATAATTCTTCTCGCTGCAGGTACATTTTAACAAACTGGGAAGGTTCATGTCCTAACAAGCTGATTTTTATTGACCGCGCCAGCAAATATGCAACCAAAATTCCAACAGATATTGCAAGTGCAAATATAATAACAAATTCTTTTACTATCTCATTTCTTAGATCCTGTATTTTGGCTGTATATGCACTTACCATCACAAACCCAATAATTTCCCCATTCTCATCTTTAATACTTGAAAATGCTCTTCTCTGATACGCCCTAGTTCCCTTTCTATTGGTAATATAAGGTTTGGCACCTTGTAGAATCTCTTTCTCATCTCCCCCTGTAAAGGAACCACCAATTTTACTATCCTCCGGATGGTAAAGCCGGATTCCTTCGGAATTGGCAATAACGATTAAGTCAATTACTGCTACCTCTTTTATAATCTGTTCCAGTTGTTTTTTACTCTCTGATGATAAATAATTCTCCTTTATCATTTCTTCCACTCTATTGTCTAAAGCAAGTATTTCTGCCATAGATAGAATGGTAGTATCAATATTCTTATTTAAGGTTTTTAAGTCTCTTGCCAAGGTATAACTAAATACTGCAAATAAAATGAGGATAGCCAGCAAAATATAGGATAGCAATATTTTATTCATTAAAGTCAGTTTTCTTTTTTCCATACCACATTCTCCTCCTGGTCTTATTATAATCTATATTCATATTATCAGCCATTTTTTTTACTTTCTAAAGTTTTTCTATAGTTTCATAATGTATTCACTGTAAAATTCTCATGTTATACTACGTTTACAAAATACAACCCATCAGAATAAAGGAGATAGGATTATGGATTATAATAAGTTAGCCTTAGACATGCACGAACAAAATAAGGGGAAAATTAAAGTTGTTTCAAAAGTGGATGTGAAAACTCGTGAAGATTTAAGTACTGCTTATACACCTGGTGTTGCTGAGCCTTGTAGAAAAATTAGGGATAATCGAGATGATGTTTACCGTTACACAGCAAAAGGTAACCTGGTTGCCGTAGTTACAGATGGAACTGCAGTGCTTGGCCTTGGAGATATCGGTCCAGAAGCTGCGCTCCCTGTTATGGAAGGCAAGGCTATTTTATTCAAACAATTTGGAGATATTGATGCTTTCCCAATCTGTCTTGATACAAAAGATACGGAAGAAATTATAAAAGCTGTAAAATATATAGCTCCTACCTTCGGCGGTATCAATCTGGAAGACATTTCTGCACCAAGGTGCTTTGAAATTGAAAGACGTTTAAAGGAAGAATTAAATATTCCTGTATTCCATGACGATCAGCACGGTACTGCTATTGTTGTAGCAGCTGGTTTAATTAATGCTCTTAAATTAGTCAAAAAGCCGCTAAAGGAAGCTAAAGTTGTAATCAATGGTGCCGGTTCTGCAGGAATATCCATCTGCAAATTATTATTACAGATAGGAATTGGTGATGCTGTATTAGTTGATATCAAAGGAGCATTATGCCCTGGTCAGGAATGGATGAATCCAGTACAGGCACAGATGGCTGAAATCACCAATAAGGATAAGCAAACTGGACCATTATCAGAAATAATGAAGGGGAAAGACGTATTTATTGGTGTCTCTGCGCCAAATATTGTATCCTCTGATATGGTGGCTTCCATGGCAGCCGACTCCATTGTTTTTGCTATGGCTAATCCTACTCCTGAGATTTTACCGGAAGAAGCCAAAAAAGGTGGCGTACGAGTAATGGCTACTGGTCGTTCCGACTATCCAAACCAAATTAATAATGTGTTAGTTTTCCCAGGTATCTTCCGCGGTGCTCTGGATGTACATGCCAGTGATATAACAGAAGAAATGAAGATTGCTGCTGCAAAAGCAATTGCAAGTATCATTACAGATGAGGAATTAACAGAAGAATATATTATTCCAGGTGCATTTGATGAACGTGTAGTGAAGGCAGTTGCAAAAGCTGTTGCTGATGTTGCTACAGGTAGTGGGATTGCTAAGAATCCCTTGAAGAAAGGAGAGTAAAGTATGGACTTGAATATTCAGACAAGGCAAATGACATTTACAGAAAAATTAAAGACAATTGAAATCTCTGGTATATCGCTACCTTTTTACTTAGCCATTACTGCTATCGTCAGCATTATGATGTACATGGATTGGCTACCAGGTGGTATGATTGGTGCCTTTGCTATCATGATGGTCTTTGGCGGATTATTTAATACAATTGGTAATAATACCCCGATTCTTAAGACCTATCTTGGTGGAGGAGCAATCGCTTGTATTTTTGCTTCAGCATTTTTAGTCACTTTTAAGCTTATACCCGTTTCAGTTATTGATAATGTTGATACATTTATGAATACTACTGGTTTCCTAAATTTCTATATTGCAGCTTTAATCACAGGAAGTATCCTTGGAATGAATCGTAAACTGCTCTTAAATGCAGCGATTCGCTTTTTACCGGTTGCTTTATGTTCTATGACTTTTGCTATCTTTATGGTAGGCTTATTTGGTATGTTAACCGGTTATGGATTTATTGACGCAATCATGTACATTGCTATTCCAATGATGGGAGGCGGTATGGGTGCAGGTGTCGTTCCATTATCAGGTATGTATGCAGAAGCTTTAGGTCAGGATTCCGCGGTTATTATCTCCCGTATGATTCCTGCCTCAACCCTTGGCAATGTAATGGCGATTATTGGTTCTGGTCTGCTTGCCAAACTAGGCGAAGTAAAGCCTGCTTTATCAGGCAATGGTAAACTTATGAAAAAAGATCCTTCCGATATGTCAGAAAATAAGGTGAATAAGCCAGATCTTCAAATGCTTGGTATTGGAATTATACTCTCCATTTTCTTCTACATGGCCGGAACTATTATCAGCAAATATGTGCCAACAATTCATGCCTATGCTTGGATGATTATCCTTGTGGCAACTTCAAAAGCCATCGGCGTAATTCCGGAAAAATTTGAGAAATCTGCTCAACAGTGGAGTCAATTTGTAATGAGTAATTGGACCAGTGCACTTCTTGTTGGTATCGGAATCTCCATGATTGACTTAAATGCTGTAGCAGCTTCACTCTCACCACTTTATTTACTATTAGTTGCTGTTGTTGTTGGTGGCGTTGTAATTGGCGCAGGTTTAGGTGGTTATCTGGTAGGCTTCTATCCGATTGAATCTTCTATTACTGCAGGTTTATGTACTACAAATATGGGTGGTACTGGTGATATTGCTGTACTATCTGCTGCCAAGAGAATGGAGTTACTTCCATTCGCACAGATTGCTACCAGAATATGCGGTGCCTTAATATTAGTCTTAGCAAGTATATTGATTCGTGTTTTATTTTAATAAATTTGTATGACCCCTTGTGAACTGAGTCGCCTAGAAAGCCCCTCCTATCACGAGGGGTTTTTCTGTTGCAAAGCGAATCCTTTTGATCTGTTAACAAAAAGCATTACTACACTTCTGGATTCCAATCCTCGAATTCTCCCGATTTAGTAATTATTTTAGCCTAATTTGTCTAACTAATTTTATTCCATTTTGCTACATATTATGTTATTATATGTTACATATATTGGAAGGAGGACAACTATGAAAAGATTTCAAAGTGCTATGATAGCAGTAGCAGTAATTACTTCACTAATGAGTCCGGGTCTTATGACAACAGCCCAAGCAAAAACCAGTGTTAACCCGGTATGGAACCAGGAGATGTATGGAGATCGTATGGATATTGACGGAAGTTTAGATTCTCTATCCAAAGATGCGACTTTTCAACAGGAAAAACAGGAGCAACTAAAACAACAGGCTTCCCAGTTAAATTTTGATGAAACCTCAGTCATCAATGAGGAAACTAACGACAGTAATTTTACATATGACGGAGGTACTAAGTATTTCCTGAATCGGGATTTAGACTTCAAAACATTTACCCTTCGCAGTGTGGGTAACAGTGTTGAAATCTGGGTTGCAAATGATTTGTCTTTTCCAGAAGGTGACACACGCCCTGCCCATGTAGTAACACAAGAACAGGTTGATATGTTAAAGAACGAATTTGACCAAAATATTTATCCAAAGGCTTCTTCATTCTTTGGTGCACCGGATCCTTTAAATGGCTCAGAATCTCCACTAGTAAGTTGGGGCTACTTCCCAGAAGGATATTACAATGGTGAAAAAATCATTATCCTTGTAGATAATATAGTTGATGAAAACTATTATGACTCAACTTATCCATTTTTCGTTGCAGGGTTCTACTGGCAGACAATTGAGGATTATGTAAACAGAAATATAATCACAATTGATACAAGTAACTGGGCAACCCGTTT
>JAQSYR010000254.1 GCA_029256035.1 Anaerocolumna sp.
TGTTTTCGGCTATAATAGTATCATTAGTCGGAATATAATTACCAGAAATCTAAGTAATAGATATATTAAACATAAGAATAGGAGTTTGAGAATGAACAAAATTGGTATTATTGGTGCAATGGATGAAGAAGTAAACCAGATAAAGGGTAAAATGAAAGATACCCGCGTTATAAGAAAGGCTACTATGGAGTTTTATACGGGTACTTTGGAGGGAAAGGAAGCAATTGTAGTTCGCTCCGGCATCGGTAAGGTTAATGCCGCAATTTGTACCCAGATATTAATTGATGAGTTTTCTGTGGAAATAGTAATTAATACAGGAATTGCAGGTTCTTTAAGAAATGAAATCAATATTGGAGACATTGTTATATCAACGGATGCCATGCATCATGATATGGATGTAACTGGTTTTGGCCATGCTTATGGTGTTATACCAAGAATGGAAACTTCTGTATTTACAGCAGATACTGAATTTGTTGAAGTTGCATATAAAGTATGCAAAAAGGTGAATCCTGATATTAACGTATACAAGGGCAGAATTGTAAGTGGTGATCAATTTATTAATGATAAAGAGAAAAAACAATGGATTGTAGAACATTTTCAAGGATATTGTACGGAGATGGAAGGAGCTGCCATTGCCCATACGGCTTACTTAAATCAGATTCCATTTCTCATTATACGAGCAATCTCAGATAAAGCTGACAACAGTGCCTATATGGATTATGATGATTTTGAAGCTAAGGCAATTGAACATTCAGTTAAATTAATGCTGGAACTTATGCATGTAATGTAAAACTTTTTGCAGACAGCAAACGACGGAATTACAAATAATATAGTAAAATAATAAGGGTAAAAGACAGGTAAAAACAGATTATTGTATATTTATAGATTTGTTTGACATCCTGTGTCAATGGATTTTTGGCCCCCCTCTCTTTCCAAATTGGCAGATATTCGTTATAATATCTGTTAATTAATGGTAAGAAAGGGGATTTTTACGTGTTGCAGGAATTATTTGATCGAAACCTATTTATTTACATAATGTTTGGCCTTGGTGCTTTTGGGATTATTGTGAAGTTTATTTTACAAATGAAATATACGATGTTAGTAAAAGCATCCGATAACATGGGAACTTCAAAAAACAGATTAACCCAGACCATGAAATTAAAGTTTGAAAGTTGTTATAAACTAAAAATAGGTGTGAATAATGTGGATATCTTTGTGGATAAGCATGTATATCGGCATAAATTCTGTGGATTATTCTTATCAACATGGGAGAACATTAGTGGACAAGTTCTTATCCTAAGTCTCCTAATTGGTTCTATTAGCTCAATTTTAGGGCTTATATATGAATGTGGAAAACAGCAGATTTTAAGTACATTTTCTGTGGGTATTATCGTAGGAGGCATGTTGATATTTATTGATGGATTGATTAATATACCTGGAAAGAAAGATTTAATTCGAATCAATATGAAAGATTACCTGGAGAACCTTTATAAAGTGCGTCTAGAACATCCAGAGATGTTTGAACAGTATAAAGAGCAGGTTGAAAATGAGTTAGGTGAGAAAAGTCTGAAACGGGTAAGCAATGCTCCTACCCGAGCAGAAAGGGCAATGTTAAAGGCGGAAGCAAAAGCCAGATTAAGGCAGCAAAAGAAATTTGACAAAGTGAAAAAGAAAGAAGATGCATTAGCAAAAAAAAGGTTAGTGAAAGAAACCAGAGAGCGGATACATCATCTGACCATAGCCCAGGCAAGAAAAGAGAGCTTAAAGAAAGAGATTCAAAACCGCAGGGAACATGAAAATCTTGTTAAAATAGAAGCAGAAACTGAAATGAATCACAAAGAAGAAAGTAAAAATATTCACAAGGCTGAAGTTGATATTCAGGACCAAACCACAAGGGAAACAGCAACCCAGTCAATGAAAGTACCAAATTCAAAGGATAACTTTAACAGTATGCATGATAAACTAGCTGCTACCTTGGAAGCTGAAAGAAACCATAATTCTATGGAAGCAGAAAGAAAAATGTTAAATTATAGTATGTATCACTATAATGAATTGATAAAGGAGTGCATGAACATGAATACTAAAGTAACATTTGATTATTCGGCAACCAGTAATTTTATTGCAGATACTGAAGTTAAAATGATGGAAAAGCTTACAGAAAGTGCAAGAAAAGAATTAGTAGAAAAAACAGGTGCAGGTAATGATTTCTTAGGTTGGCTTGACCTGCCTGTAGACTATGACAAAGAAGAATTTAGTCGCATTCAGACAGCAGCGAAGAGAATACAGGAAGATTCAGATATATTATTGGTAATTGGCATCGGAGGTTCCTATCTTGGTGCACGTGCAGCCATTGAATTTTTAAGACACAGTTTCTACAATAATGTAGCAAAGGAAATTAGAAAAACTCCTGAGATTTATTTTGTTGGTAATAGTATCAGCAGTAGATATATCGCTCATTTAATTGATGTTATCGGAGATAAGGATTTTTCAATTAACGTTATAAGTAAGTCAGGAACTACTACAGAACCTGCAATTGCCTTCCGTGTATTTAAAAAATTATTAATTGAAAAATACGGTAAAAAGGAAGCAGCTAAGAGAATCTATGCAACAACAGATAAAGAAAAAGGTGCATTAAAGAATCTTGCAACCGAAGAAGGATTTGAAACTTTCGTTGTTCCAGATGATATTGGTGGCCGTTTCTCAGTGCTAACAGCAGTTGGATTACTTCCAATCGCAACAAGTGGTGCTGATATTACAAAGTTAATGGAGGGTGCGGCATCTATGCGTGAAAGCTGCCTTAACAGTTCATTTGCTACCAATGACTCTATGAAATATGCAGCTATCCGCAATATTCTTCTTAGAAAAGGCAAGAATATCGAAATCTTAGCAAACTATGAACCGTCGTTACACTATGTTTCTGAATGGTGGAAACAATTACATGGGGAAAGTGAAGGAAAAGATCAGAAAGGTATTTACCCTGCCTCTGTTGACTTAACTACAGATTTACATTCTATGGGACAGTTTATTCAGGATGGACAAAGAACTATGTTTGAAACTGTTTTAAATGTAGAGAAGTCCTCTTGTGAAATTATTCTTGAGGAAGAAGAAGTTGACTTAGACGGCCTTAATTATCTTGCAGGCAAGAGTGTAGATTTTATCAACAAGAGTGCTATGAGAGGCACCAGACTTGCTCATACCGATGGGGGAGTGCCTAACCTTATTGTAAATATTCCGGAACAGAATGAATTCTTCTTAGGAGAATTATTCTACTTCTTTGAATTTGCCTGCGGTATTAGTGGATACTTACTTGGTGTAAATCCATTTGACCAACCAGGGGTTGAAAGTTATAAGAATAATATGTTTGCACTTCTTGGAAAACCAGGTTTTGAAGCCCAAAGAGAAGAGCTGTTAAAGAGATTATAATAAATTCCTTGCAAATATTTACCGGGAGTAGCCTGTAGGCAGTACTCCCGGTATTTTTCTAATGCAATAGGAAAGTAAGTTAATTAATTTCTTTCTGAAAATGTTGGTAATCCGGGTTTTTCCAGAAACCGCCCCAGGTAAACCCGTGTTTTACAAATGCTTCATAACAGACATCCCCTTCCCTGATATAATAAGGATTATGTAGTTAAAGGAGGATGTATTGTTTGCAACCATAGAGGAGTTATCATCGCCCATAAATTCGTCGACTAGTACCATCTGCTCTATGGGGTATTTTACATCATAAAGTTCTAAGAAGATTTCTATAATGTCCCTGGCAATTGCCTCATTAACAATTAATTCCCCGGTATAAATCTCACCGTCAAACCCATAATGCAATACTCTGACATATCTTAAATCCTCCAAAGGTATAGTGCAATCCTCTGGGTAGGAGATTCCGGTAATTCTTGTGAAGATGCTG
>JAQSYR010000053.1 GCA_029256035.1 Anaerocolumna sp.
TATCCTGCTTTGGCAGGTAATTATGGTGGTCCAAAACCCGTATTCTTTTCCCGTTTCATGTCTAGAATGGAGATTACAGGAATCTTCTGGCCATTTACCATGGAGGGTAATGTTAATATAGATGCGCCAGAATACACAATTCCTGCAACAATGCTTCACGAACTGGCACATTTACGTGGTTTTATGAGAGAAGACGAAGCTAATTTTATAGCATATCTGGCAAGTCAGAGGTCCGATAATATAATATTTCAATATAGTGGAATTATGCTAGCCTTAACCTATACCACCAATCAACTCTATGGGCAGGATCCAGATCTCTATTTAAAGGTTAGTGAAATTTATAATATAGGTATGACAGCTGATTTACGACAAAGTTATTATTATTGGGAAATGTTTGAGGATACGGCAATTAGTGCGGTTGCCAATACAATGAATGATACCTATCTTAAAGCCAATCGTCAGGAAGATGGTGTGAAAAGTTATGGAAGAATGGTTGATCTTCTTTTGGCAGAGTATCGAAATAAAGATATGCATTTCCCTTCTTACCCACCCGGTTTACAACGCCTACAGAATATAGAATGTTTAGTGCAATCCCAGAATGAGATTGACTTAATTTTGAAGCTTTTTGATAGTCTTTTGAAGTAAATTCACTACTTAAACCAGTGGGGATAAGTTTATTATAATCTTTTGGATGCTCTATAATAATTTCATCAATTAATTGAATTGGAATTCGGTCACTCTTTGTAGAACCCTTCTTTTTATCCAAGCTCCATCCATCTAAAAATCGATATTCTTCCAAGTCCATAAGAATGATGTGAAGTGTTAGATTAGGGTGTGATAAATACTCTTTAATGCGGTATAATTCTGGAAAAATGGAGTAGGGAGTACCTTGTTTTGGGGATTTGCGAGGAAGGCTGATTTCTCCTGTTTCCTTGTTAATCCAGCGCAACCATTTTGTGTAGGCTACTGGATATACTATAGTGACAGGTTTTAGGTTTAAGAAAAGGTTTAGTTTTTTTCTTAAGTTATTAAACTGTCTTGTCTGAATTTCAATTATTCTATCATCATATGCAATATCAGCATAATATTGTCCGACTTTTATTTCTTGATTTGCAAGATCTGGTGATAAGTAATTTTTTATTACTGCATGGACGGTCTTTTCGCTTAAAGTACCTATGCCAAAACTTTCTCTTTGTTTATCAATTACTTTGCTGCAGGCTTGTTCAAACATTTGCTGGTTCATAAAAAACTCCAATCAATGGTACAATAGTTACTCTTATACGTTAGTAGTTGAATAACAGCGTATATATAATCAGATGGCGCAGACCGTCCGAAGGGAAAGGCAAGCCCAGATGAATATTTATACGCTGTTATTCATAAACAAACAAATTATCATAACTTGACAAGAAGATTTTATAAATCTCATTGTTTAAAAAATTATTTTGTACTATAATACAAATATATGCCACAATAGGAAGGAGTTACCATGAGTAGTATTAAAACAAGTGAACTGTTAACATATATTGACAACGCAACATCACCTTATCAGACTGTAGAAGAAGGAATAAAAAAGTTAAAGAATCAAGGATTTCTGGAACTAAAAATGAAAGAACCTTGGCAATTACAGCCTGGAAATGGATATTATGTAAATACATTTGGAACAACAATGTTTGCATTTACTATTGGAAATGATTTTAAGGCGGGCCAGAATCTAAGGATTGCAGCAGCACATACGGATCAGCCTGGATTTCATATAAAGCCAAAAGCCGAGATGAATTCAAAAGTTTATTTAAAGCTTGATACAGAGGTTTATGGAGGCCCAATTTTAAATACCTGGTTAGATAGGCCATTATCTATTGCCGGAAGAATTGCACTTCGAAGCGAAAACCCTTTTCATCCGATTATAAAACTAGTGGATGTAAGACGACCAGTTTTAACAATACCAAATCTTGCTATCCATATAAACAGAGATGTTAACAAAGGATTGGAATTAAATAAGCAGATGGATACCCTTCCATTAATGGCTATGTTAAATGAATCCATAAACAAAGATGATTTCTTTATTCGCTTTCTAGAAGAGGAGTCAGAAGTAGGAAGAGATGAGATTTTAGACTTCGATTTGTATATTTATAATGCAGAAAAAGGTTGCCGCCTTGGAATGAAGGAAGAATTTATATCTGCTCCAAGACTTGATAATTTAACTTCCGTATTAGCACTTTTAAATAGTATAATGGCAGGAAGAAGAAGTACAGGAATTAATTTGATATCACTATATGATAATGAAGAAGTAGGAAGTAAAAGTAAGCAGGGAGCAGACTCTGCACTACTTAATATGTTATTAGAGAAAATATATATAGGATTAGGGTATGAAAGAAGCCAGATGCTAGAAGATGCAATTGATGGTATGTTGCTGTCTGTAGATGTTGCCCACGGGCTGCATCCCAACCGTCCGGAAAGATATGATCCAATAAACCAGACCGTATTAAATGGAGGTGTGGTTTTAAAAATTGATAAAAATCAAAAGTATTCCTTTGATTCAGAAGCAGTTGCAATATTACAACAGATTTGTGAGAAGAATAAAATACTGTATCAGAAGTTTGTAAAACGTTCCGATATGCCAGGAGGTCAGACATTGGGTCCAATTATTTCTTCCTGGTTACCAATGAAGACTGTTGATTTAGGTATACCATTACTGGCGATGCACTCTGCAAGAGAAACAATGGGGGTAGAGGATCAGGAATATTTAGAATCTTTATTAAGTGAATTTTTTAGATTTGAGAATTAAGATACTGGGATTAGTAAAAAACACAACAAATAAATGAAATGCACACAGTCTATTGACAAATCCTACAAAAAGTGATAAGATAGTTTAAGTCAATACGAGAAGGTATTGTTCTAGAGGATGAAAACGCGTAGGGGAACGTGAGAGGGCAAAAACTATTGTAAAATAAGACTGGCTGATTGGTGTGCAGGTATGGGAAGGTACACTTTTGGTTAGTCTTATTTTATTTACCATGTTATGCTCTTTACTTTTTTTAGTTCTTATATTCACATTACACTAGAAAGCAGGTTAAATAATGACTGTTAAAATTGCAATTTGTGATGATGAGCGAATATTTATAGAAAAATTATCCAGACATCTAGAAATGCTTTTTGAAATTGAAAGTATTGAAATTGAAATGAGAACCTACCATAACGGATTAGCGTTATTGTCTGATATTAATGATCTAAACTTTGATATTCTGTTTTTGGATATTGATATGCCAAGTATTAGCGGTATAGAGATAGCAGAAGAAATCAGAAAAAAGAACCAATTCGTTCATATTATCTTTATTACAAACCATGAAGATTTAGTCTATCAATCCATCCAATACCGACCATTTCGTTTTATACGCAAAAGCCGTATACAGGAAGAACTGCCGGAAGCAGTAAGTGCTTTAAAACGTAAAATTATTAACGAAAATAATTTGTTTTCCATTAAATTTAATGGCACGGAATCCTTTTTACGATACGCAGATATTATTTATCTTGAAAGCTATAGACATGATATTTTTATTCATTCAACAAAGGAAACTTATCGGATAAAAAGTAACCTGGGAAAATTGGAGAAACAATTTGAACCCTATGGTTTTATTCGTGTACATAGTGGATATTTAGTGAATATCAAGTATATATTTTCAATTGATAAAAGTAAAGTCAAACTCATAAATAATGAGGAAATTCCTTTAAGCAGACATAGAATCGAAATAGTTAAACAAAAGCTTCAGTATTATGTAAGACAAGGAGTATAAGGATATGCTATGGACTATGGTTGAATTATCAGCAACGGTTTTTGATTGTTTTATGTTTGTTGAATTTCCAACACAGTATCTTGGATGGAAATATGGAACAGAGAAAAAAAGTTTCATGGGATTTGTTTTTGGCTTTATGACTATACTGTTAACAACTCTGGTTTTAAATAGATTTACATTATTTGAAAGTAAAGTTGGGTATCTCTATACTATTATTATTGTAGTGTATGGTATATTTTTCTTAAATGGTTCTATTTTTGAAAAATTAATTGCAGCAAGTATTATTAACGGACTAAAATTAATAATATCAGTATCTCTAATCACATTATTTAATTATTTGTCCAATTATGAAATTGTGGAACTTATTACATATCGTGGATTATTACGATTATTATTAATATTAGCGGATAAGGCAGTTTTCTTTTACCTTACACGTATGATTTTAAGAATACAGAAAAAGAATAAATTTGCATTGTCTCTAACAGAATGGCTTGCAATTTTTGGTGTATTTATAATGTCATTTTTGGCTGCAGTTTTGGTGTTTGATCTAATTATGATATATCCTAAATCAAATCAAAATGACTGGATTGCCATATTGGTTGTTATAAGCCTTATTATAATTAATATTCTAAGCTACTATATCTTCATTACCATAAGTGCACGTAATAAAGAAAAATTTGAATATTCCTTAAAAGAGTTACAACTTACAGAACAGGAAAAAAGTATAAAAGAAATTAAGGCATCTTATGAGGAAGTAAGAAAGCTTCGTCATGATATGAAAAATTATGTTCAATGTGCAATTGCTTTATTACATAATGAAAAAGCTGAGGAAGCAAAGAGTTATTTGGAAAGCCTTTTAAATAATAAAATGACTTTTGGCAACCAGGTAGTATTTACAGACAGTGATGTTCTAAATGCAGTATTAAATTCAAAAATATCCCTATGTAAGCAACAGGGTATTAGTGTTAAATATCAGGTCAGCGGAAATGTTTCAGCCATTGCAGAATTAGATCTAAGCATTTTACTAGGCAATTTACTGGATAACGCCATTGAAGCATGTCTTAATACAGATGATAGAAAAATTGATCTTAAAATATATGAAGATAGAAATTATCTGATTATAAATATAGACAACTCTATAAAGGAATCCGTATTATCAAAAAATCCTCAGTTGATTTCAACAAAGGAGGATAAACTTAAACATGGCTTTGGTACTTTAAGTATTAAGGATATTGTTAATCAATATAATGGTATGGTTAATTATTATGAAGAAAACGGTCACTTTATCTCCGATATTTGGCTTATGATTCCCGCTTAATCACCACCAAATTACCAAATGTGTCTTTTTATAATCCAAATGTGTACAAGTTATTGAAAAATAATAGGGAATCCGCTATTATCAGATTATAAGCAATGTTGAAACAGATATTGAGGGGGATAAATGTGATTCATAAATTTGCTACGATGATAGCGGATTCTTTACATAAGAATGAAGTTATTGAGGTGGAACAAAAAGATATTTACGTATATGGATATGAAGTTATTCTATCTAGTATTTTAAACCTTTCTTTAGTTTTAGTATCAGGAATTTTGCTACATCAGATACCCAACGCTATTATATTCTACCTTGTATTTGTGATTACACGGTTATATAGTGGTGGATATCATGCCAATAGTTATTTAAAATGTAATGTAATTTTTGTAATAGTATTTTTAATTACCATAGCAATATCTAATCTTCTATATCAGGATATGTCATTTGTATATTTATTAGTATTTTTATCAATTTACATTGGAAGTATATTAGAGTATGCGCCTATTGAGAATGCCAATAAGAAATTAACAGATGAAGATAAGTTAAAGTTTAGAAAGATAAGCATCGGTATCAGTGGGTGTTGGACTTTAATTGTATGTATTTTATATTTTTTGGTGAGAGAATATGCACTAACAATTACCATTACTTTGGTAATGATTGCAATATTAATGATAATAGAAATTAATAACAGAAAGGAGATTGCTATATGAAAAAAACAATATTAAAAGCAGTGGCTAAACTTGGTTATAATATGGCATTAGAAGCAGCAGGAACAGCTTCTATGTATGGAACTTATCAACCAGTTGAACCAAAGGCTTTACAGCAATTACGCAATAAAAAGTAGTAATTGTACAGTGTTTGGTATTTTAAATTATTAGTACTATGTGAGAAATGCTTTAGGGGAGTATATCATCATAGAAACACCAATAACCATAAAACGGGTTATTGGTGTTTTTTTTTAGGATTGCGTCACATTACCAGAATCTTTCTCATTTATCATAAAGATTTTATTGAAAACAGCCGAAATAGATAACATAAAAATTAGAATGAGTTATAAGGGGATTGTTTATGAAGGTATATGCAGCATATGAAAATGGCGGTTTGGTAACGGAAAATATAACTGGCCAGGAATTGAATAAAATTTCTGGGGACTCTATAAAGTTAGTCCCATCTGAGACTGCTGCAATAAAAAGCAGTGTATCCAATGCAGAAGATAGCAAATTAGACATGAATCAGATTACTTATCAAAAAGTTGAGGATGCTGCAGAAGTTTTAAAACTGAATGAAAATACTGCCCAATCAGAAGAGGAACAGCTGGAGAATAACAAGAATCGTCTGACGCAAGAGGATTATGAAAGTATAACAAAGGAAGGCATTTCTCTTGAACAATATAATATAGAACGGTTAGACAGGGCTTTGGTGCGTATTAAAAGCCAGCGTATGACAAAAGATGAATCAATACAAAAACAGGCAGCAGAACTGGATATAAAAAGAGAAGAAATTGAAAAGATAGCATATGGGACAGGAGCAAAAAAACAGATAATTGAGAAATTGGAACAGGCAGATATGCCTATAACCGATGCTAACATTGCAAAAGTTGCGGGGGCACTGGAAATGGCCAATGCAGCAGTGCCAATGACAGATCAAGCTATGAATTATATGATTAAGAATCAGTTGGATAGTACCATTGGGAATATCTATAAAGCACAGCATAGCGGAAGTAAGTTACCTGCCATAACAGTAACAGATGAAACTTGGAAAAGCATTGAGGGACAGGTAACGGACATTATCACAGAAGCAGGACTTAATATTAATAATGAAACAATGGACGTTGCTAAGTGGTTACTTGAAAATCAACTGCCATTAACAAAAAATAATTTAAATACAGTTTTGGACTTAAGAACCATATCGAAGGAGTTTCATGAGGAAGCCGTAATGGACCAGGTTATAAAAGCAATTTCTCTTGGACAACCTGGAGAAACTGTTAATTTATATTCCAGTAATGTAAAACTTATAGAAAAAAATATTGCTGCATTTCAGTTAATTACTGAGGAGACAATAAAAATTGCAGTGAAAGATAAGTCTTTAGAATCTATAGCAAGGATAAATGCAAAAGAATTATTAAACATACAAACTCAGTTAAAAGAAAATAAATTAGAAGAGAATAAAGTAGATGAATATCAACTAGAAGAATACAAGCGAGAAGTATATAAAGACACCCAGATACAGGAAGAGTCTTTGGATATAGCAACCATAACAGTAAGAAGGCAGTTAGAAGAAATCAGACTAAAGATGACAATGGAAGCTGGTCAGCAGTTAACCCAAAAAGGATTTAGACTGGACACAGACAGCCTCAGCAAAATTGTTGATGGGCTAAAAGAGCTGGAAAATCAGTATTACCGTAACCTGCTAAAAGAAGGTGATATATCTGTTAATGAGGAAAACACAAATCTGCTAAAAGAAAGTATAGAAAGTATTGAGCAGTTAAAGAGTGTGCCAGCTTATGTACTTGGTTCTACCTTAGACAGTCAAAAATTCCAAACCATTAGAGGGTTACTAGAAGCTGGTCAGAATAGTAAAATGGACATAGATACCAGCTATAATAGGAAACTGGCATTAGAAACTGCCAAGACTTCCTATGAAACCCTTATGACTTCGCCAAGAGCAGATATGGGAGATTCTATTACAAAGGCATTTGGCAATGTAGATGATATTCTTAAGAGTCTGGATTTAGAAATTACAAAAGCAAATGAGAGGGCTGTAAGAATCCTTGGATACAACCAGATGGAAATCACAGAAGAAAATATTCAGAATATAAAAGCTTATGATAGCCAGGTTAACAATTTATTTAAAAATTTACAACCTGCAGTGACTGTGGAACTTATTAAAGAGGGAATAAATCCACTTCATATACCAATAGAAGATTTGAACCTGCAGATTCAGGAAATAAAAGATCAACTTGGAGTAAGTAAAGAAGAAAAATATAGTAAGTTCTTATGGAAGTTAGAAAAAGAACAGGGTATAGCAGAAGAAGAAAAGAAATCCTACATAGGTATTTATCGACTACTAAATGCGGTGGATAAAACAGATGGTGCTGCTTTAGGAGCAGTAATTAAGGCGGAACAGGAAGTTAATTTAAATAATTTATTAACTGCAGTCAGAACTCTAAAGAGTGGTGGGATAAAAGCCGATATTAATGATAGCTTTGGTATTCTGGATGATTTCACAATAAAGGAGCCAAGCATAACAAATCAGATTGAACAGGGTTATTCAAGTAATAAACAAAATCATGAGAATGATACAAAAACCTCCTATATGAATCAATTGATCAAAGATATTATGGATGATATGACTCCAGGTAAATTAGCTGGAATGGGTGCTTTGCCAGATATGTTTGTAATGTCTGCTGAGAATCTGTATGAGAGCATGGAACAGATACCGGAAAATCAAAACTTAAAGGAACAGTATGACGCCTTTAAGATTAGTGAATATCAGAATCTGGCCACAGAGGCACAAGATGCCCTAAAAGTATTGAAAAATTTTCAGCTGCCTAATAATATGATCTACTTACAGGCGGCAAAGGATATGCTAAGTACAGATCCTTCTTTTTATAAACAGTGGAAAACTATCACCTCCCAGGACATATTAGATATTAAAAAAATCCAAAATGGCATTGTATTTATGCAAAAACTTGCAACCAGAGATAGTTTTATAATTCCAATTCCTTCTGGAGAAAGTATTACACAGGTTAATGTAACTATAATAAGAAATGCAAAAGAGACTGGGAAAGTTAAAATGTCAATTAAGTCTGAGAATCTAGGACAGATAAATATAGATTTATCCGTAAAAGAGGATTCGTTAAAAGGACTAATATTGGCGGATAATAGAAGGGGGTTAGAAATCCTCAAGTCTGCAGGGGAGGAATTGGCAGATGCAGTGAAGGAAACCGGCATAGAGGTAAAGCAAATGAATTATGGGTTAGATCAAAAGCTAAATCGGTCATTTCCTTTATTAGTCGGTGATACAAGTGAGTATAAGGAAATAGATAATGGAAAAGAGTCTGTATCAACAAGAACATTATATCACATAACAAAAACTATTTTAATACAAATTAAAAACATTGAGACAAGGAGCAACAATGAGAATTAATCATAACATATCCGCATTAAAAGCAAATAATCAGTTATATCGTACCAACAACCAGTTAGATAAAAGTTTGGAAAAGCTATCATCGGGTTTTCGAATTAATCGGGCAGCAGATGATGCAGCTGGAATGGCCATATCACAAAAAATGAAGACACAGATTGCAGGTCTTGACCAAGCTTCCAGAAATGCTTCTGATGGTATTTCAGTAATTCAGACTGCAGAAGGTGCATTAACAGAAGTAGGATCCATGTTACAAAGAATGAGAGAACTTGCAGTTCAGGCAGCCAATGGAACCAATACAACGGAAGACAGAGACTCTATTCAGGCGGAAATTGATCAATTAAAAGATGAAATTCAAAGAATTTCAGATACTACGGAATTTAATACGAAAATTTTATTAAATGGTAACATCGATCAAAAATCTTATTCCGACAACTCTGCTGTCAGTTTAGTTTCTTTATCTGATGAAGTTGAAAAAGGAAATTATGCTATTTTGGTAACGGGTAATGCAGAGCAAGCGGTAGTTAATGGCACTAGTGCATATTTTACTACAACCATCGGATCCGGAGAAGGTGGTAAAATTAATATAAATGGTCAGGATATTATTATTGAAGAGGGAGAGAGCAGTATTGAGGTTTTTGAAAAGATTCGTGATACCTGCGACATCATGGGAATTGATGCAAAAATAGATACTGTTACTGGTAATTTAAATTTAACATCCAGGACTTATGGATCAAAATATTCCATTAATATTGAAAGTACCAATTCATCCCTATCTGCCAAATTAGGTTTAACAACTCCAGCTACTCAGTATGGTGTTGATGCCACAGCAACTATTGTTTCTGGATTCAATAGTACAGCCACTTTATCTGTTGATGGAAAGCAAATAACGGTGACTGACACCGGTAATTTTGAAATGATCTTTGAAGCAGAACAAATTGCTGACCTTGCAGCAGATGGCAATGTTAATGTTACAGTCCTTGATGCAGGCCCAATGGAATTACAAATTGGTGCAAATGAGGGTCAGACAATGAATGTCAGAATCCCTAAAGTGAATCCAAAAACCCTTGGCATTGATACTGCAGATATAAGAACGGAAGAAGGTGCCCAAAAGGCCATTACAGCATTTGATAATGCGGTAACTTCAGTAACGGCTATTCGTGCAAAGCTAGGTGCATACCAAAACCGTTTGGAGCATTCCATATCTAATCTTGATGTTACTTCTGAGAATATGTCGGAAGCCCTTTCTAGAATTGAAGATGTTGATATGGCAGAAGAAATGGCAACCTATACCCAGAAAAATGTACTGGCTCAGGCAGGTACTTCCATGTTGGCACAGGCAAATGAAAGACCACAAACAATATTAACTCTATTACAGGGCTAATGGAAGAGTGTATTTTCTTGTAATCCGATTTCTATGAAGAGAGGTTAGCTATGACAAAGGAATTAGTGCAGGCATATACAGCAAGAATATCACAGGCTTCTAGAAGTGAGTTAGTTGTAATCATGTATGAAATTGCAATAAATAATCTACAGTCAGCAAAAAATGCATACTGGGATGGGGATATGGCAGTTTATATAAAAGAATTAAATCAAGCCAGGAAGTTTCTTAATGAATTAATGGCATCACTTAATTACTCTTACAAAGTTTCATATGAACTAATGAGTTTATACATATATGTTAATAAAGCAATTATTACTGCTTTGTTTAAGAAAGTACCAGATACTTTAGATAGTGCTATTTCCATTCTTAATAAATTAATGAGTGGATTTATTGAAGTAAGTAGAATGGATACTTCCGGACCTGTAATGCAGAACACCCAACAATTATATGCAGGATTAACCTATGGAAAGAGTTCATTAAATGAAGTTTCTATTGATCCCAGGGAGCAAAACAGAGGATATAAGGTTTAATAAATTAAAAAAACAACCTGTAAAGCAGAAATAATTCTGGCATGCTTTACAGGTTGTTTTTATCCCAAAGGTTACAGGTTGTCAGCGTTTGCTGGATCTGACACCTTCCTATAAGGTGCTGTTGATGACCTCTGGATAAACTTAGCCCTTAATAATAATTTACTAATAGTAACATTGTGTATTAATCCGTCTAATAATAAAAAAGCGCTTTTTCCTAAGTCAATCCGGTCTTGACGTATGGTCGTTAGGGGTGGTGCTAAATGAGCCGCCAAAGGCAGGTCGTCAAAACCAATTACACTAATATCTTCTGGTACCCGTAGTCCTTGTTTCTTTACTTCCGTAATGACACCGGAAGCAATTAAATCACTGGCGCACATTATGGCCGTTGCTCCATACCTTAAGAAGTCAGGCACATGATCCTTGGCACAATCAGGAACATAATAACCATATTCTATAAGTCTATCATCTGGTGTCAGTCCATGATTTGTCATGCTCTGTATAAATGCCTGATAACGTTGTTCTGAAACCATGGAATTCTTTGAACCATTTAGGAATGCAATCTTTGTATGGCCAAGTTCATGTAAATGGTCAACCGCCAAATCAATACCCTCTGTACTATCAGTACCTACATAACCAACATGGGTATTTCGATCAATGTAGTTGTCTAAAAGTACAGTTGGAACCGTAGTTTTTTGTACCTGAGTAACCCAATCGTCATGTAATGTAAAACCTAATAAAAATGCTCCGCTATAACCGTTCTTTAACATATAACTATCATATTTTTCTTTTGTCTGCATATTAAGATTGGCAGGGACTACCGAAACATCCCAGTGCCTTCTGGCAGCAGACAATTTAAATCCAACAATAATATCATAACCAAACTGGTCAATATTTTCATAATCCATATTCTCTATAAATATACATACCTTTCGAGTTCCCTTAGCACGCAGCTTCTTCGATGCATAACCCATCTCTACAGCAGTATCCAACACTAGCTGCCGCATCTCATCACTTATATCGCTGGCACCATTTAAACCTTTGGAAACAGTGCTTACAGCAATTCCAAGTTTATTGGCAATATCTTTAATTGTAGCCATTGGTACTCCTCCTTGATGAATGTACTACCGTAGAAAATTTTTCCTATCTTAGTATAGGGAATCTAAAAATAGTATATACCTTTCATATTTTCTTTTCAATATTCTTTTTTGTATCCTGAAATCTTTGTAATTTAATACAATTTTTTGTTGCATTTTTGTATATATTTTCACTTCATCTCAAACATTTCCCTT
>JAQSYR010000255.1 GCA_029256035.1 Anaerocolumna sp.
AGTGCAGTATCAATACGAACTCCTTTACCACCTGGCATATGGAAGTTGGTTACAAGACCTGGAGATGGCGCAAAGTTTTTTGCAGGGTTTTCTGCATTTATTCTTAGTTCAATGGCATGGCCGGAGATTTTAATATCCTCCTGATTGTAGGAAAGTTTTTCTCCATTTGCTACTTTAATCTGTTCTTTAATTAAGTCAATTCCTGTTACCATTTCAGTAACGCCATGTTCCACTTGAATTCTTGTATTCATTTCAATAAAATAAAAATTATTATCTTGGTCTAGCAGGAATTCTATGGTTCCTGCATTGCAGTAATCAGCAGCTTTTGCAGCCTTTACCGCAATATCTCCCATTTCTTTTCTTAATTGGTCGGAGATTACTACCGATGGGGATTCTTCAATCATTTTCTGATGTCTTCTTTGAATGGAGCAGTCTCTTTCTCCCAAATGAATTACATTACCGTAATTATCTGCCAGAATCTGAAACTCTATATGTCTTGCACCACGGATATACTTCTCAATATACATGGTGTCATCACCAAAAGCATTCTTAGCCTCCTGGCTTGCCGTTTCAAAAAGGTGAACAAACTGATCTTCTGTTTCAACGATTCTCATACCTTTACCGCCACCACCAGCAGAAGCTTTAATCATAACTGGATAACCCATATCATCTGCAATTTTTTTACCGTCAGAGGATGTATACACGGCTTCCTTTGTACCTGGTACAACAGGAACTCCGGCTTCTATCATGGTTTTTCTGGCTTCTGATTTATTTCCCATCTTATCAATTACTTCACCAGATGGGCCAATAAATGTAATGTTACATTTTTTACATAATTCTGCAAACTTACTATTTTCAGATAGGAAACCAAACCCTGGGTGAATAGCATCTGCACCAGTGGCATAAGCTGCGCTTAAAATTCGGTCCATTCTAAGATAACTGTCCTTTGCGGGTGTCGGTCCAATACATATAGTTTCGTCTGCCAACTGAGCATGTAATGCATCTTTATCTATTTCAGAGCAAATAGCTACTGTGTTTATTCCCATTTCTCTACACGCTCGTATAATGCGCACAGCAATTTCTCCACGATTAGCTATTAATACTTTTTTAATCATATAGGAACCTCCATATCTACTTTCCAATCTGTGCAAGGATTGTTTTGATAGTTAGGCTATTGCAAAGATTAATTCTGCCTCAGCAAATACCTTATTTCCATCGTACGCTTTGGCTGTAGCTACACCAACGGTACCTTTTTGCTTAATTAATTCAACTTCTAATGTTAATACATCACCAGGAACAACCTTATTTTTAAATCTGGCTTTATTAATTCCTCCAAAATATGCATTTTTACCTTTGTTTTCTTCCAGGGATAAGCAGATGGCTGCTCCCACCTGGGATAAAGCTTCGATAATAAGTACACCGGGCATTACTGGTTCCTCTGGGAAGTGTCCGGTAAAGAAGGGTTCATTATAGCTGACGCATTTACGGCCTACAGCACGTTTTCCAGGTACTAGCTCATCTAAACGGTCAATTAATAGAAAAGGTGCTCTTTGGGGTATTATTTTTTGTATTTCCTTGATATCTAACATATTTTTACTCCTGACTTATAGTTTTAGTGCCACCCATACTTAATTCCGGTACCTAGGGGTAGGTACCGGAAGGAGATGATAATACCGTGGGCGGTATCATTACACTAAGTACTTGGGCAGTACCGTGGTTAATTTACAGTGGTTTTATGCTAACTAATTTCTACAATACCAATAATCTGGCCCTTTTTCACAGTGTCTCCAACGGAAATAAAAGGGTCACTTCCTTCTGATTTTGCAGCATAGAAAGTTCCTACCATAGGAGAAGTTATGATAAGATTTTTAGAAACAGAGGCATCTGTAGCTGATTTTGTTTCTAATATTACCTGAGGTGCCATAACTACTTCGGGAGCATTTTGATATACTACATTACGATTGATTTCAAGAGTAAGACTAGTATCCCCTTCTTCATATTTAAAGGCAGTTAAAGCTGATTCAGATACTGTCTGTATTAACTTGATTATATTTTCCATTTCCATAAATGATAATCCTCCTAGTCTGTGAATTTCTTTACTAATATACTGCCGTTGTGTCCTCCAAAGCCTAGGGAGTTACTAATTGCATAATTAACTGTTTTGCTTGTTTCAGGTTCTATGGTATAGTTTAAATCTAATTCTTCATCTGGTACCTGATATCCAACGGTTGCGTGGATATAGTTTTCCATTACGGATTTTACACAGGTAATAAATTCAACTGCACCAGCAGCACCTAGCATATGTCCTGTCATAGATTTTGTTGAGTTTATATTTAATTTATAAGCATGTTCTCCAAATGCTTTTTTAATTGCACGGGTTTCAAATAAATCATTTAAATGTGTACTGGTTCCGCTGCGCCGTCTCCGTCTTCTGCAGGAGAAGTAATATGGTAAGCATCACATGTAGCGCCGTATCCAACAACTTCAGCTAGAATCTCGGCACCTCTTGCTTTGGCATGGTCATAAGATTCTAAAATTACAGCGCCGGCACCTTCTGACATAACGAAACCACTTCTTTCTTTGTCAAATGGAATGGAAGCTCTCTTTGGATCGGCGGATGGTGATAATGCTGTTAGG
>JAQSYR010000054.1 GCA_029256035.1 Anaerocolumna sp.
AAACAATATTTACACCTTATTTTTTCCTGGTTTTCCCACCTTGAAAATACACTGGATAAACCATCATCACGAATCCTCTTTAACATTTCTTCCACAGAATCGTGGTAACTTACCCGGCCTTCCATTCTCTCTAAAATAGTCTCTGACATAATAACCTCCATAAAATATACTTTTTTTGTTAATATGTCCAAATGAAAGAATAAAATACTCTCGGTAAATGATTGTATAGTTTTAGACATAAAAGTCATATACTTATGTAGAATAATATTTAGGAGAAACTATGAGTTCATTTTCTAATAACCAACCAAGTCATTACAACTCTTTAACAGTAAGCGGAAAAGGCCAGATTACCGCAGTTCCAGATACTGCAATTGTTCGGTTAGGTGTACAGACCACAGGAGAAGCGTTAAAAGATATTCAGGAAGAAAACGCAAAGATAAGTGAAAATGTTCTTAATGCCTTAAGACAATATGGAATAACAGATATTAAAACCCATCTTTATTCCATTGATAAATTAATAAATTATGTAAATGGATAAATCTTGCTGTAAGTGATGCCTATCAAAAAGCTAAATCTATCCTTATGCATATTGGAGTTCATTTAGAACCTATTCCAAAAAATATTACAGAAAACAGTGGGACTCCAATTCCGTATTCTCAGGTAAGACTTGAAAGAAGCTTTGCAACACCCATAGAACCAGGGGTAACACAAATCGAAGCTTCTGTTACCATTGAATTTATATATTAAAGAATTTATATTAAAGAATTTATATTAAAGAATTTATATAATACCTTACTGTTTTACAATCACGTTATATAAATCTGTTATATTAGTATGATTGATGTTATTAAAGTCACCCCGTAATATTTTTAGTGCTGTTTTCTCAAGATTTATTTCTTCGGAAGTTCGAACACCTATTTTACGAATAAGGGGAACTGGCGGACACCAGCCTGTTAATGCATGTTGATACATGGATAAACCTACTGTTCCAGTTATTAAAAACCAAAACCTACTATATTTTAATCCAAGCATACTGCAAAACATCATAAGACTTGAAGCACTTACTTCTAAAATACGTTCTGTATCCCATTCTTTATTTAATTGTTTAATTCTTTTTGATATTTCACTTTTACTGCACTCTTTATAATGTTCTAAATTCCATATTGTTTGATTTCTTATCATTTGATTGGAATGTGGACAGGTTTTTATAGGAACTCGGTAAGCAGTTGGATTTATTTTTCTTTTTTTATCTTTCATAATTAATTCCTTTCTTTCTTTTTCCTTAGTATGTGCTGATCCTGAAATAACATTCAGCAACAAGATGAAAGTGTGTATCTTTTAATCCTATTTAAGATGATGTTGGGGTCAAAAGTCATATAAACGTAAAGTTGTGAATAACTGCGTATATATATTCAGATGGCGCAGACCGTCCGAAGGGAAAGGCAAGTCCAGGGATTTTTATCTCCCATAGATTCACCACCTTTAATCTAAATATTTCATATTTTAGAATTTAATAAAATTATTGTATATTCAATTTATGAGTTTGTCAATTTAAATCTTTCTAATATTGTATTTCATTGATTTATAATTGATATTATTTTGATTTGAACTTGTTTTCGACATAATTGTATACAATTTGACGAATTCAGCATAAAATATTATTAAACTTAAAGGGGTCTATGGCAAAAGGGTTGTTGCAAACAAAACACTTTGCAACAACCCCCTAATTTTAACCTATAGTTACACAATTTCTTCCCTTTGCTTTACTCTCGTATAATAATTGATCCGCACGCTTTTTCATGGATTCTATAGTATCATTTTCCCGAATCAAGGTTGCTCCAATGGAAATTGTAACATTTAACTCTTTTTCTTCTTTTCTAAGAATTGAGTTTTCTACCAAAGTTCTGATTTTTTGTGAGATATGAAGTAATTTATCTTGGCTAACGCTAGGTAAAACTGCCATAAATTCTTCTCCTCCCCAACGTCCAATCAGGTCTGTACTTCTAACATTGCTTTTTAATGTTTTTCCAACCATTTTTAATACTTCATCTCCAACATCATGTCCATAAGTATCATTAAAGTTTTTAAAATGATCTATATCCATAAAAGCTATTCCAAAGGGCATTCCCAGTTGAGTGTATTCATTCATTTTAGAAAAAAGAATGGTATCAATATATCTGCGGTTAGGTAATTCCGTTAATTGATCCATCATTGCCAATATTTTAAGTTCTTCCATATCTTTGATTATATTGTGTTTATCTGATTCATCCGTAAAAATTTCAACTGCTCCAATGATATTATTACCCTCATAAATGGGAACAGCTTTTACTGTAATAGGTAGGCGATGGCCGTCTTTGTGGTGGAGATAAATATGTATTTCGGCAGTATTTCCAGTCAAAATAGTATTATGTAAGGGACAACCATGAATACAAAGATGTTCTCCTTCATCACTTATATGATTCAAGATATTCCGAAAACAATGATGATTCACTACTTCACTTGCAGAGAAACCTGTGATTCTCTCAGCTCCTTTGTTCCAAAAAGTAATCTTTCTTTCATAATCAACAAAGTATACGCCATCATAAATATTTTCCAGCATATTTCTGTAAAATTCTTCGCCAACTTGAACCATAAGGCACTCCTTCTTTCGTATCATATTCATACAACTTTAGTTTACTAAAACAAAACATAACTTATCATAAAAATCATTTTCTTATTAAATTATATAATTGAATAATTATAGAATAATGTAAAAAGATACACAAGTATTTTGTGATAAATTCACAATATCCAAGGGTGAAATAACAATTTTTAAGATAATAATTTAAATAAATTGAGACATAATTTCCAAGAACATTTCTACCAGTTCAGGATCAAACTGGGTTCCGGCGCACTTTTTAATTTCCTCTAACGCCTCTTCATTGCTCTTGCCTTTTCTATAGGGTCTATCATTTATAATTGCATCATAAGCATCTACAATTGCTAATATTCTGCATTCTACGGGTATATTTTCACCTGCCAGTCCCATAGGATATCCTTTGCCATCCCATCTTTCATGATGTTTTAATATAAAGTCAGAAATAGGAGCCAGATCTGCGGAAGATATTGCAATTTCATAGCCAAGCATACTATGTCTTTGTATGATTAGTCGTTCTTCTTCATTTAACTGTCCAGGTTTTAATAAAACATTATCCGAGATACCAATCTTTCCGATGTCATGGAATTCCGTGAATAATTCTATTCCATTTAACCGATTTTCTGACAATCCGATTTTTCTACCCAGTGCTGTAGCCAATTCCACCATTCGACTGGCATGCTCTTTCGTTGTAAAATCTTTTGTTTCCAGTGTTTTCATTAGAGTCTTTACTAAGGTATTATGTGTACTTTTTATATTAAGAACTTTTTTTGCATACATACTATCATATGCTTCCTGATACAATTTCATTATATCCGTGCAATTATTGCATCTCATGGAAAATCCATAAGTGATAGATAAAGGTAACTCTGAATGACTCTTGTTATAAGAAAATTTTTTTGCTTCTAATCCCTTAATAAATAATTGCAATTGTTCCTCGTTACCATTGTCAATAATTACAGCAAATTCGCCACCGTTTATATGAGCTGCAAAGTAGTCACCAACAAGACATGCTTTAATAATTTCACCGGCGACACATATTAACTGATCGCCTTTCCCATATCCTAAAGTTTCATTTATTAACTTCAATCCATCAATATCTAGTATGACTATGGCTGGATTATTATAACTTTTTTCTTTTATAGTTGTAAAAAAGTATTTATGATTATATAATCCTGTATTTGAATTATGGATACTATCATACATGATTTTCTTATAAGGAACCTCAATTAAATCCAGCATAAGTGCCTGATAAATAACCCAAAATGCCCCGGCCTTTACATAATGGCCTAGAAAGTTCATGATACCAAAGACGTCAAAATACAGTGTAAAGAAAACACCGGATAGTATTAACATACAAATAAAAAGAATAATTTGTTTTAAAAAATCAGTTGAAAGGTTTTTAGTTTTTATAAATATAAGTAAGGCCAGCAAATAGATAAATATAATAATATATTCACTTATTCGTTTAAAGGGTGTTAGCCCAATTCCAGCAATGAAACACTTTGGAAAAAATTGCAAGAAGCTAAGTATTGCCAATATGGTACCAGTAATACTAAATATAGATAAAACCAAGAAATAATTTACTTCTTTTTTATAGAAAATTGCTGTAAACAAGAAAGAAAATGCAAGTAAATAACTTAAGATAATCCATAGCTGTGTAGGAAGATTTGCGTCAATACCAGGAACTAAATTCATCTCTGAATAAGTAAACCCATGGATGATACCAATGACCGAATTTATCATGAATCCAGGTCCTAAAAGTATGAAAAAATTATTTCTATTAAATGTTCTAGCGTTAATAGAAACACCAAAAATTAAAATTCCCACCATGGATATCATAATTTCAATTGCCAGATGATAAAGTCCGTAATTGTATCTTGATAACCAATAGAAAGGAACTACTAAGATTAACCACACTGTTAACCAAACTATTGTTTTTTTCATAAAATCTCTCCTAGACATTTTATCTTTTGTACGCATTTTAAAATTTTTTGTATAGGAAAAGTTTAAAATACGGTATCATTTATTCTCTTTATTATATAACATTCTACTAAATAATTCAATCAGCAATACTAATAAGTCTGATAATTTGCTGCATTTTTAATTAATGTATTTACATTTAGTACCTGTTTCTGGTGTTATATGTATTACTCATCCGTTTATTACTAAGTGTATTTTTTACACAGACTTTACAATTTGCTTACAATAGTTTTAATTTGTTATATTAATATTAGACAATCCATTATATTTAAATTTGTAAATTTTATATACAAAATAAACAACATATAAATACAAAATTATCCAATTCATTTTTCAATAGGAATCTATTTATGGAAATTTCTTATGAATATGACAATATTTTGTAGATTTAAACGGAATATTGTGATAAAATGTCATCATTAGTCACATATCATTTTATCAAGTAAGGAATGTTGTTTATGAGTATACAAAAGGAGAAACAATATATTTTTAAAGTTTCTGAGTCAGATTTAGACAAAGTTCATTCTGACCTGGCTGATATTCTTAAGTATCTGCCTGCATCCGTGTATGATGAATCCTTGATTTGTCTACATGAATTGGTTATTAATAGTATAAAAGAAATGAAAACAGTTCATAAAGAAGATCAATTTATTACTATTGACTTACTTACTACGGAAGATGAAGCTGTTATTTGCTTGAAAGACTTAGGTCGGGGATTAAATGAAGAACAGATCTATGACAGAGATCAGAATCCATTAAGAGAAACTGGGAGGGGGCTAGATATAATCACTTTGCTAGCCGATTGGTTCTGTGTTTTTCAGGAATCCAATTGTTGTAATTCTTACTATGTGATAAAAAAAATCTGCAATTGAGAGGAGATTATATGAACAAGATCAAAAAAACAAAATCATTACGTTTTAAATTTATGGCCTACTTTTCTTTGATTATTGTACTGCTATTAGTTGAAATGGGGGTAACATTGTACTATGAGCACCAATACGAAACTGTAGTAGAAGAAACAACTAAGGCACTGGAATTTAGTGCATTTTTAAAAGAACGTATTATCGACCATGAAGAATATGTATTAAATACCATGCTTTATCTAACTGGAAGTAAAGATGATATGAAAGTTTCAGACTATACTGCTTGTAACCTGGGTAAATGGTATTACAGTTTTACACCGGAATCCAGATATGAGGCTGAATTTAAAGCATTAGAAGAACCTCATATGATTTTACATGATGCATCCCATGAGATATCTGAATTATTAAAATCAAACCAAAAGGATGCTGCAGGTGAACTTTTTAAAACACAGATGCTTCCAGCTGTTGAAAAAGTAAAAACCTCATTATTTGCAATAGCCGAAATAGAAACAGCACACGTTACCACATTAAATAATGAAATGAATTCCATTCAATCTCTATTAAATGTAGTTGGAATTGCTTCTCGTGCTCTTGTAATTTTAGCTGCTGTAATTATTTCTTTATTACTTTCCAGAATGATTGTAAATCCAATTTATAAAGTGGTAAATGCTATGATTCAGGTATCAAAAGGAGAATTAGATACTAACGTAGATTTTAAATCTAATGATGAACTTGGAACATTAGCGGAAGCAGTCAATGATACCATTAATAAACTGGCTAATATTATTTCAAATATTCGTGAAAAATCCAATGTTGTAGAAGACAACTCATTATCCATAAGAGATTCCCTTAAGGAAATAAGCATTGCCTCTGATGAAATCACTACTACAACAGTTCAAATTGCCAACAATTCTGATGCAATGTCCACTGAAGTAGCATCTATTAACAATTCTACCTCTGAACTAATGCAAATAGGCAAACAATTAGAATCTGTTGTAGGAGAAACTTCCCTGGCAATCGAAAATAGTTTTATCGCATCTAAAGAAGGGCAGACAGCCGTTCAAACTGCTGTTTCCAGCTTGGATGAAGTAAGTAATACTGTAAATTTTGCAGCTAGTGCTGTAAATAAACTAATTGAGCGTAGCCGCCAAATTGGAGAAATGGTTAAAGTAATTGAAGTAATTGCCTCACAAACCAATCTATTGGCACTAAATGCTTCCATAGAATCTGCTAGAGCTGGTGAAGCCGGCAGAGGGTTTGCAGTTGTTGCTGATGAAATTAGAAAATTGGCAGAAAACTCTACCGATGCTGCATCTAAAATAATTAGTTTAATTGAAAATATTGAATCCGAAACAAAAGCAACTGTAAATTCTATGGAATTTAATCAAGAACAGGTTCTTTCACAAGTGAAGCAAATCAGACAAGCAGAGGATGCTCTGAACAAACTTTATGAATATAATCAAATGACTCAAAACTCCAGTCGTACACTAGAAGATGTTGCCACTACCATGAGTAATAAAACTGCATCTATTTTAAAAGCAATCAATACAGTAACCGATTCCATTCAAAATAATGCTGCTAGTACAGAGGAAGTTACTGCTGCTACAGAGGAGCAGAATGCAACTATTCTAACTGTTAACGAAATGAATCAGTCTCTTACTAATGAGGTTATCAAACTTAGTGAATTAATTAAAGAATTTAAATTAAAGGCAGGTAAGTAAGAATGAAATCCACTTTAACCGATCTAATATTAACATTTTTTCTTGAGGATAAGCTTATCATGAGTAATTCAGATCATGTTAAAAATTCAATGAAAGCCAAAATTGAAGAAATACATAAACAGACGCCCATTAATACCGTTATTATAGATATTGCAGATGTAGATTTTATTGACAGTACCGGGGTAGGAGTATTTATTTCCATTTATAAATTTCTTGCGGAACGGCAGATCAGTTTTAAATTAGTACATCCAAAAGATATTGTAAACAAAGTACTTACCATTACAAAACTTGGTAATATAATTGAAATTGAAGTTTAACGAGGTTTCCTATGGGGCATTTTACAGATTATAAATTTACTTTATTTATTAAACTTACAGATAATAAGCTTCAAGAGAAAATGTTACAAATTATAAACAAAATTCATCCTCAGATGCTAAGTAAGGATAGAGACAATGCTAACATTTGTATTTTAGACGCTTGTACCTATCTTTCAAATATAGCATACTATAACAGTACTTATGAAGTTTGCCTGAAAATTATTTACCCAGACAATTACCAATATATTGACGAAATTCTATCCGGTGATATTGGATTTGTTTTGCGTTCTGAATTCACAGAATATGAATTAGAAAATACTTTGAATCTAATACAAGAATATTTGACTTTTAAATTTCAAAGTCAGGTTTTGCAAAGCATATTTGACTCTGCTCAAAACTCATTAGTTCTAACTGATGAAAAAGGATTTATTCAATATGCTAATCACTATTTCTTAAATGCAACCGGGTTTGAATCCAAAGAACTATTAGGTGAACTTCCAAAACGGATAAAAAGCCAAGTTCATTCCAAAGAATTTTATCAGAATCTTTGGAGTACTATTGAATCAGGATCTGTATGGAACGGCTTTTTTGTAAATAGGAGAAAAAATGGCCGACTGTTCTATGAAGAAGCAACCATTAGCCCAATCTTTAATACTTTAGGTCAAATATCTAATTATTTAAAAATTGGAAAAGTTGTTGAAAGAGAACGTTTACTAAGTCAGGAATTAAATCAAGAAATAAAATCTGCACAGGATTTAATCTCCTATATGATTCCTATCAATTATTCAGATTGTAATATCAGTTTTGAATCAAAAGTGAAGGCATTTAATTACTTAGGCGGTGATTATGTTTGCTTTGAACAAATAGGTAAAGATAAATATGCCCTTGGTATTATTGATGTAATGGGCCATAGTGCTTCTTCCGCTTTCATCGGATTAAAGGCAATCTCCATCTTCCAATCTGTCATACATTATGATAGTTTAGAAAATAGCGTTAAAATGGTAAATGAAGCAATTGTACATATTAATACTGATGATATGTCGGTAATTCGATATCTTTCCGGTATCTTTATTGAAATTGATATTGTAAAGAAACAGATTGCTTATATTAATGCCGGTCATCCAGCTTTTTATCTGAAACAAGAGAATGACTTTACAAAAATTTCTTCCAATAATATGATTTTGGGAATTAGCAATACACATCCATTTGTTGTTGACACAATTCCAACTGATCAGGTATCTTATCTGTTCCTATATTCAGATGGACTTGTTGAAA
>JAQSYR010000055.1 GCA_029256035.1 Anaerocolumna sp.
CAGAGCGGAAGCAAAAAATACTGGATACCATTAATGATACCATAGACTTAAGTGGAATGGTCATTGAGGATGATGATTTAGATGTAACGGAAGAAAATGATGATTATGAAAATACTCGGGATATTATTGTGGAAGTAAATTGTGAAGTAGAACCTATCATAGGACTTTATATAACAGACCCAGTTCCTATGAAATCAGTGGCAAGAATGAGAAGAGAGTAGGGAAATTAATATGAATTTTGACAGACTCTTTAAAGAGGAAGATGGTGCAGTATTACCTTTTGTGGCATTGTTATTAATGTTTGTTCTCATAGGTTTTACTGCTTTGGTAATTGATGTAGGGTACTTATATGCCAATCGGCGTTCCCTGGTAACAGCTGCTGATGCTGCTGCACTGGGAGGAGCCATGATATTAGAGGATGGACTTTCGGATCCTGCTTTAGAAAAAGAAGAAGTAGAAACTGAGGCTATTAAAGTGGCAAAAGATTTAAGTGAAGCCAATGGTGTTGAAAATAGAGAGGATATAACGGTAGATATTAGTTGGAAAAGTGATGGACCAAATGAATATGATTGTAATTATATTAAGGTTACGGTTAAGAATAATTATGAAATGATATTTGCTAAAATATTTGGAACAGATAATTCTGATGTTGCGGCCACTGCAGTAGCAACCTGGGGTTACGTTTCTAAGATAGAAGGTGGGGATATTCTGCCGATTTTCACAAAATCAGATGATTATCAGACAGAAAACTTAACCTATTTACATGCAGGTAAATTTGTAGATAATGAAGGCTCTGTTGTAAATGGTAATTGGGGACTAATTGATATTTATGGGAATACTTCAGGAATTGCTGAAGCTTTTCGTGGAGAAAACATTGGAAAGAGAATGGAATTAAGTAGTACCATTAATAATCAGACTGGTCTGAATGGCGGTAATATTACAAACCCCATTGAAGACCGAATGATTGAGGCAAATAAACTACCTGATAAAGAAGACAGGATAAA
Organism: Anaerocolumna sp.; assembly: GCA_029256035.1. Lineage (GTDB taxonomy): Bacteria > Bacillota > Clostridia > Lachnospirales > Lachnospiraceae > Anaerocolumna. The sequence goes on from JAQSYR010000055.1 coordinate 1,005, forward strand.
GTATATGTGTGGTCTGGTACCGGTAATTAACTGGGATGGTATAACAAAACAAGGAAGTTCCTTAAAACTTCCCATTGAGTATTTTGCAGTATTTGAGATATATGATGTTATTATTCAGGAAGCTCATAATGAAAATCAAGTAAGTAAAGGTTCCATCTACGCTTTATATGATACTGCAGATTATAAATGTGACAGTATTGCCGTTGAGTATGGAAAAGTAAATGATAAATTTTTAGAATCTACAACAATTATTGGAAAATTTACAGGAACTAAGATAGATTTAGACGCAATACCTCAGTCTAGTGACAATGTAAATCCAAGTCCCGGGGTGATTTCTCCAACTTACGCAGAATTGATTGAATAAAAATTAAAGAGGTGCAAAATGAGATTAAATAAAAAAGTGGTAGTTTTTGCAGTCATCTTAGGCTTAGTTACCGTGGGTATGTTATATCAATATATAAACAGCATAAAAGTAGAGACATTGCCACCGGTTGATATGACAGATGTAGTAACGGTTGTAAATACAATTCCAGAACATGTTGTAATTAAAGAAGAGATGCTTACCACTATAACAATTCCTACAGAAGCGGTACATCCGGAAGCTGTACTTGACCTCTCTCTGATTCTTGGTGGCGTTACGAAAACTGAAATTATTAAAGGGGAACAACTACTAAAAAGCCGGATAATTACAGAAGGTGATGCTAGTTTTTTAGGGTATTGGATTCCAGAAAATATGCGGGCAATCACAGTTCCTACCAATGAGATTTCAGGGGTAGGAGGATATATTGTACCAGGAGATACCATTGATATCTTGGTAAGCTATTCAGAACCAGAGATTTCCCCTGAAAAAATAACCTATACACAACTTCAAAATATTGAAGTTTTAAAAGTTGGACCTTTTACCTCTGAAGATGAAAATGAAGGTGTTGTAACATCCTTAACCCTTTTGGTAACACCGGAACAGGCAGAAATATTAGCATTTGCCAATATTAATGGGAGCTTTCATTTTACACTTCGTAACCTTATGGATGATAAAAAAGAGGAAGTAGAAGAATACGGTTCTGAAAACTTTAATACATGGAAAGACAGGTGAGCCTATGGATGCCATAAGAGTTTTACTGTTAGGAAAAACCGATGAAATAAGAAATAAAATAGAAGAAATATTATATCAGGTGGATTATATTGTGTTAACTGGGAAAGTAGCAACAGAGCAGGATGCAATGATGGTACTGGCAAATAACATAATTGATGTATTACTTATTGATTCTGATTTAGAGGATGACAGTTATGATATTGCAGAAAGAATTTCATCAGAATATGTGGAACCAGCTATCATAATCTTAGAAAATACCCTATTGGAAGAAAACATTCATAAAGCTTTCTTAATAGGTGTACGGGATGTCTTAACGAAGCCCCTAAACCCCTCTGAACTCATGGATTCTATTTATAAGGCAAATGAACAAATAAAAAAAAGGACATCTCTTCGCAAAGAGAGCAATGGAAAGATCAGTAAGAAGCCTGGAAGGGGCAAAATTATTACTGTGTATAGCACAAAAGGTGGTGCCGGTAAAACCTTTATTGCTGCAAATTTAGCAGTTGCACTTGCAAAAAATAAAGAGAAAAAAGTAGTTCTTGTAGATTTGGATTTAGATTTTGGAAATGCTGGTCTGGCTTTAAATGTAAATCCAAAATTCACTATATTAGATATTGTGGATGATATTCGGAATATAGATTATGAATTTATTGAAAGTTATCTGACCCTTACCACTTATGGAATCTGGGTGCTGCCTTCAGGATCTAGACTTATGGCAAATGAATTTATAAATATGGACCATATTGAAATTATATTAAAAACCCTGCAAAATGCATTTGACTACATTATTGTAGATATGCCTGGCAGAATTGAAGATATAGGAAATCCTGGGATTATCCTGGCAGATAATTTACTCATGGTGGCAACCCCTGATATTTCTTCAATAAAAAATGTGAAAGCATCCCTTGGCATACTAAGTGAGCGCAATTACCCCAAAACAAAAATTAAAATAGTAATTAACAGAGCCGGGGGAAAGGAAATTCGAAATAGGGATATTGAAACTACCTTAAATTATAGTGTATATGCACAGGTGAAAGCCGATTGGAAGCGTGCTGCATCAACTATGAATATTGGTGTGCCATTTATTTTAAAGTATCCCTATAGCACATTATCAAAGAATTTTAAGTATTTAGCTAAAAAGATTGTTAACCCATCTTAGGCTGATTACAGGATAAGAAGGGAGAATAGAATTGAATTTTACTAATTATGGTCTAACTATACATACAACCAATGCTGGTAAAGATGAAGAAAAAGAAGGAAGAACCGAGTCAGTATCCAAAAAAAAGAAAGAGCTTGCTGATATAGCCAGTGAAGCTCTGAATGTGGTAATTGATGAAATAGAAGTTTCTCCTTTGGAAGCTGATTTATTACAAAAAAAAGAAGTTGCTGATAAAATAAATGAAGTGGTTAGTATGATACTGACAGAATCTAAAAGAAATCTGTCACCTGGTGATAAAAAGAATGTCATCAATATGGTTATGGATGAAATCTTTGGATATGGTCCTATAACCACTTTGTTAAAGGACACTTCAGTAACAGAAATTATGGTAAATAGTACAGAGAACATATATGTGGAGCGCAAAGGAAAAATTGAAAGAACAGAAAATACCTTTATGGATATTAAAGATGTTTATCATTTAATCGACAAGATTATTTCGCCACTTGGCAGACGGGTGGATGAAAGTTCCCCTATGGTAGATGCCAGATTACCGGATGGTTCCCGTGTTAACATAATTATACCTCCCTTAGCAATTAAAGGCCCTGCCATTACAATCAGAAAATTTGCAGCAGATCCCTACACAATAGAAGATCTAATAACCTTTGGAACCTTAAGTACGGATATTGCAAAACTGCTAAAATCCTGTGTAAAGGGAAGAATTAACATAATAGTATCTGGTGGAACTGGTAGTGGTAAAACAACATTTTTAAATGTATTATCCGGATTTATACCAAATAACGAGAGAATTGTAACCATCGAAGACGCAGCTGAACTTCAGTTAAAGCAGGAACATGTAGTAACCTTGGAAAGCAGACCATCTAATATTGAGGGGAAAGGAAGAATTACAATCAGAGATTTGGTAGTCAATTCTTTGCGTATGCGACCTGACAGAATCATAGTAGGTGAAGTACGTAGTGGGGAAGCCCTCGATATGCTGCAGGCAATGAATACAGGACATGATGGTTCCATCACCACAATCCATGCCAATTCACCAAGAGACAGCTTATCTCGTCTGGAAACAATGGTTATGATGTCTGGTATGGAACTTCCTTCAAGAGCTATCAGAGAGCAGATATCATCGGCATTAAACCTGATAGTCCATGTAGCAAGATTTTCAGATGGAACAAGAAAAGTTTCAAAAATCACGGAAATTGTAGGAATGGAAGGAGACACCATTACACTCCAGGATTTGTTTATCTTTCGTCATGATGGATTTGATGAAAGAGGCGGAATTATTGGAAAACATATACCAACAGGTATTGTCCCTGTATTTCTTGATAAAATCAAGGAGCAAGGAGATATGATTCCAGTCAGCGTATTTAAAAACGGTGAATCTTTTTCTGAAACCAGCTTAAAAAGGAGGTATTAGAATGCAGGAAATGGTATTGTTGCTGGCATTTGTTTCGGTAGTACTTCTGATTTACTGTTTCTATTTAGTAATATTTTCAAAAAGATTATCCATGACAGAACGATTAGAAAAGAATCTGTATGAGGAATATGAGTTAGAGGAAATGAACAGGGATAAAAGTCCCCTATCATTTAAAATAACCAATTTAAATCAATTATTAACTAAATTAATTTCTCATAAAGAGTTTTTAGGAAAGAAAAAGAATAAATTGGCCAAAGCAGCAGTATTAATGAAAGTGGAAGAATTCTTAGGAATCTCTTTTTTATCCGGCGTGCTGTTTGGAATAATACTATCCTACTTAATTTCCAGTTGGATAGTATTTGTAATTGGTTTTTTTATTGGGTTTAAACTTCCTGATCTGGCACTAGATCATATAAAGCGAAACCGAGGAAAGAAATTAAACCATCAGCTTCCGGAAGCACTTAATATGATATCCAATGGAATACGCGCAGGATATAGCTTTACTCAGGCCATGACGGCGGTATCAAAGGAGCTGCCACCACCAATTTCAGATGAATTTCGTAAAGTCATAAGAGACAATGTTTTGGGTAAACCCATGGAGGCAGCATTGCTTCAAATGACGGAACGAACCGAAGATGAAGACATTGATATGTTTGTGACTGCGCTAATAATCCAAAGGCAGGTGGGAGGAAATCTAACAGAAATTCTTGATACCATATGTAACACCATACGGGAAAGAGTTAGAATTAAAGGAGAAATTAATACCCTGACGTCACAGGGTAAATTTTCTGCGGTAATTGTAAGCATTGTGCCAATAGCCATAGCCATCATTATTTTTATGATAAATCCAGAGTATATTGGAATATTATTTAGCCGTTCCATTGGAATCATAATCCTTGGCATTACAGCTCTTATGCAGTTAACAGGCATTCTTTTGTTGAAAAAAATTGTAAATATAGATATTTAGGAAGAAGGTATACCAATGGAGCTATTTCTTTATCTCCTGACTTTTATTTTTGTAATGCTAGTCATTCTTATACTATATGAAGTGTTATATCTTAATAAACAAAAGGTAAAAGAACGTTTGGAGGATGTAAAAAACATGTCTGTTGATACAGAAAATGAAGATGAGTGGAAGATACCTTTTGTACATCGTATCTTACAACCAATGTATCAAAAGCTGCTAAAAGCCATTGGTCAGGCTACTCCAAATGGGATTAAGAAAAAATACGATAATTTAATTGTCACCTCAGGGTCTACTAGGAATACAAATTTTCACAATTTATTGCTGATGCAAATTATTTTAGGTGGGGCTCATGGAACTTTACTTTATCTGTTATTTAAGTATACCGCCAATGAAATTAACTTTGGAAGGATACTTCTTTTTGCAATCATTGGATTTTTATTGCCGCTCATCTCGTTATATGCGAAAGCAGAGAAAAGAAAAGAGAAGATAAGGAGAGCTCTGCCAGATCTTTTGGATTTACTATTTGTTAGCGTAGAAGCCGGCCTTGGTTTCGATGCTGCATTTAAAAAAACATCAGATAAAATGCAGGGTCCCCTTAGTATGGAAGTGACCAAAACAATGAATGAAATTACAAGAGGAAAAGATAGAAATGAAGCATTAAGGGATTTGGCATATCGAACAGGGGTAGAAGATGTACTGACGTTTGTTACTGCAATTATTCAGACAGAAAAGCTTGGATCTAGTATAACCAACATGCTTCGAGCTCAATCCATTGCTATGCGGCAAAAGAGGAGACAAAGAGCAGAAGAAAAAGCTGCAAAGATTCCAGTGAAAATGCTTTTTCCACTGGTATTTTTCATGTTTCCATCCTTGTTTGTTATAATTTTAGGACCTGCAGTAATAAATATAATGGAAAATCTCATGGCAAAGTAGGGAAGATACAATGGATATTAATAAAACGGGAGGAATTATGCGATATATAAAATACATAATATTAATTCTAATTACAGTTGCACTGATTGCATACAATTATAAACCCGTTAAAAGCTATGCTACTGAGACTAATCTAAAAAACCTGGCAGTAACACTTGTGATTGATACCTCCGGCAGTATGACCACCACGGATCCCCTGAAGCTTCGAAAAGAAGCTGCGGATATCTTTATAGACTTATTAAGTCCAGAGGATTATCTTGGAATCATTACCTTTGACAGCAAAGTAAAAGTTGTACAGCAAATAGAAAAGGTAATGGGAGAGGATAATAAAACAAAGTTAAAAGATAATCTGGCTTCCTATATAGTAGAAAGTGGAGATACAGATTATAACCTTGCCCTGCTAGAAGCCCAACAACAATTAGATTCTGTCACTGAGGAGAATTTAAGTAAAGTTGTGCTTTTTATAACCGATGGTGAACCAGACCCTGATGAAAACAGAGGAGGGGAACCTGGATTTATGGATGGGTATATGGAAAATCTCTGGGAAACTGTAGAAAATATAGGCACGAAAAATCAATCCATCTATGCAATTGGATTTAGTGATGGTATTCGTTCAGATATTCTAACAAAGATATGTCTCGACACAGGAGGTTATTATCAAATATTAAAAGACGCAGAAGCCTTAACCAATGGTATGTTAGAAATTATTAATAGTATTAAAATTCAGGAATCTGTTGGTATGTTAGAAGGTTGGAATAAGAGCCAGGATGAAGTTACCATGGAGCCTGTAATCATATGATGATGGTCAAAAGGCTCATAATGATTTAAAGGCAAAGGATGGTATTTGGTCTAATTATATTGTATTTCATAAAGAAGGGAATTGGAGCCCTTCCTTTTTGGTACGGGGAATTTATCATAATGAGACAATAGAAGTTTATAATAAGGTTGAGAGTTTTAATGTCATACCACCTGGTGTTATCTATATCGAAAAAGCAACTGAGAACCCAGGGACAGAGTTAACGGTGGTAGAGGGAAAGCAGCTTTCTATTCCTCTTACGGCAGAAAATAACTCAGAATTTGAGGAATCCTATTGAACTTCATAATAGTCTGTGGGAAGCATCCAGAGAAAAAAATCTTGAAGTAGAGCTTCAATTTCAGGCAGGACATAACCTGACAACAATAAATGCAGAAAAGCTAAATTATCACCTAAGTGTTGTTACTTATTCTGAATATGCTACCAGGAAAATTAAAGATTTTTTATGGGGAAATAAGATTACAGGGATTCTGCTTTTAGCAACCATCCTAAGTTTTGTAATAGGGGGTGAGATTATTTACCTAACAATGATAAACAAAAGAAAAGTGGTAAATGGAGTATTAAACTACCATATCAAAAGATTAGACACAGTGGATGATGCTAATAAGTTATTTAGTCTGACTGGAATCAATAAAGAATCTCTGGTGATTAGTTTTGGTGTAAATAATTCAGTTGCAGACTATTATATCCCTGGCACCCGCTATAATTACGATATTATTATTTCAGCAGATTATAAACCTTTAAAATTTAGGTTTATGGAAGGATGGAAAGCATTGTTCCAGAGAGGAAAACCGATTATGTATAATTTATCCGTAACAAAGCCTGGAATTATTGAAAAGGACGGAGAGATTTTTACCAGTATGT
>JAQSYR010000256.1 GCA_029256035.1 Anaerocolumna sp.
ATTGCATTCCTATAAATTGAGAAGGCTCTAAAATTAGGATTTTTTTGAATATAAAGAAAGTCAAGATCATACCAGTCTTTTTTTAATGTCCAAATCCATTCTTTTCTGTCATTATCATATAAAGTTTTAAATTTGTTTTTACATGGACGAACAATTAAATTAGCCCACATCATATCAGTCAAAAGATGTGTTAAATAACCAAGATAAAAAGATTTTTGTTTCATGTTATAATGCTTTCTTTGCTCCACAGTAAAATACTGTCCCACATATTCATGTAAATGAATATCTTTCAACCCATCACTATCTGTTGTTTTAAAGTGTGAAATATCCCCACTCGGAGTAAAAACTGACCAATCGTCATTGGGTATACCACTATCAGGAGCGATATTGCCTACAATAAATTCAGTATCTGTAAGATTACAGATTTCATCAAGTAATTTATCTGCTATCCGTAGATGTACCATCCAAGAAGCCATTTTATCCTTGTATAATGAATAATTGGAAAATTTTAAAAATTTACTTGCTAAATATTTTAAATCATTATAGGATGATTTCAGACATCGATGTACTAAATAAGAAAGGGAAGTAACTGTTGAATATAAATATAGAAAATATTCCATTTTGTAGAATTGCATATATAAGGCAAATAGGTCCTTATGGGCAGAATAATGTATCTATAATGGAAAAATTAAAAATATGGGCTCATTCTAATGGTTTACTTGATGAAAATTCTATTATACTGGGAATTGCACGGGATAATCCTGATTTAGTAGAAAGCCAAAATTGTCGTTATGATACATGTTTAGTTAAGTCATACATCTGAAGCAATTCAAAAAGCATGGCTTGAAATTTTTCAAGAGTTATTCAAGCAGAACTATCAATTGGATGAAACAAGACCTATTTTAGAAAGATATAAGACTAAATTAGTTCATGAGCATTATTGTGAGATTTGTGTACCAATTCACTAAATCTTTTATATTTTTTGCACTTAATTATAACTAAATTATTAAATGTATTTATCATGTATTAGTACGCATTTGTGAAAAACTGAGTATTGTCAATTATGTATATTTTATTCTATTTATCAGTTTTCTCATTCAATAGTGTTAAGTTGCTACCATCATTTTCCACACTGTAATCGGCTGTGTATATATAATGCCCACGCCAACTGTCTCCGTCACTCTGCCCATGCACACTTACGGTAAATATAGCCCAGTAGTTATAATAATTGCACTGGAACTTAAAAGAGAAAATGCCTGACCTGTATAGATTGTATAAAATGACTTTCTCCAATTCTTAGTTAACTCCATATGATTACCTCTCAAGACAATCTACAATGATTTTTGCACAATCAATAGCTCCGTTTTCAGTAGCAGTATTTCTGCCTAGGATTTTAGCATTTTCAATGATATTATCAGTTAAGGCAAATCTGAATGCTTCGGCAAGTTTATCTGCAGACAATTCCTTTTTTGGAATCGGTTTAGCACCAACCCCTAAGTCATAAGCTCTATGAGCCCATGCAAACTGATCATTGGAAAACGGTACGATAATACTGGGGATTCCTGCTTTAAATCCCGCTGCGGTTGTGCCTGCTCCACCATGATGACATACAGCGGAAACTCTTTCTATATATTGGTTTTTCACCAGTACTTAAGAAGGTTGCTAGCTCATCTGATGGAATGTAATCACAAGTTTCTTCAACAAACCAATAACCACATTGGTGAATATTTTCATTCCAATCATCGGGTCTCTTAAATACGAAATTACTGCATGATACTATGGCAGGATATTTTTTATTCGTATGACGTTCAAAGGGACAGCCAAAATTATCAGGCACCTTATTGAACCTTTTTTTCCAGAAGCCTTTCACAGAATCCTTTGAGGCCATCCATAGCATTCCCTGAATCATAGCATAGCTGATTTTCTTGGTAATAATATTAGTTTGTGTTTTACCGTACATCACTACTGATAAATATTCCTTCGTCTTATGCAGTGGGAATGGAGAAGCCAGTAAAGAAGGAATACCAAATTTTTGCGCAGCAAAATAACCGATAGAACAGCCTGGGTGGTAGATAATGAGCTCACTTCCCTCACAAGCTGAAAAGTAATCGTTTACCATATAAATACCATATTGTTTCATTTTATTGAAAGTCATAAGCATTTTCAAAGGATTATCTGATGAACCTGCAGCTTTCAAAAGCTTTGGATCAACCTTCAAAGTATCAATATCAGCATCTATCAGGTAGACGTCTATTCCATAACTTCTTATAAAGCCTTCAAAGCTTTTACTTCCAGTGATTCGAACGTCTTTTCCTAATTTTTTTAATTGTTGAGCTAGGGCAATATACGGTTGAAAATCGCCACGTGAGCCAGAACAAAGTATTGTAATCATATTTTTAACCTCCTTGAATAATCCAACATCATGTTGTACAATATGATTATAAATTTAAAACTGTTGATCATCAACCGACAATGTTGTTATATCTGTCTGATTTCAAAATGAGGTAATTTATGAGTAAAAGAGATGAGATTACAGCCCAGACAAGACAGAATATCATTGATGCTTTCTGGACACTGTATTGTGAAAAAAGGATCGAAAAAATACCGGTAAGGGACATCACTGATAAAGCAGGTTATAATAGAGGCACTTTCTATGAGTATTTTGTTGATGTATATGATGTTCTTGAATATATTGAAAATTCTCTTATACCTACTTTGGAGGAACTTCCACCGGTTTCAACTCCAACAGGAACATTAGGAATGCCATTGGATATGTTTCTTGAACTATATCAAAAAAATAGCAGGTTTTATTCTCAATTACTTGGAGACAATGGCGACCCCGCATTTGCAAGTAAACTTAAGAATTCTATTAAGCCAACAATCAGGAAGTTGTTTGAAGATAATCCGACTGTTGATATTAAAGAATTAGAGTATATTTTAGAATATACTCTATCGGCAATGATAGGAATAATGAGCTTCTGGTTTAAACAATCAGATGCTCTTACAAACGAAAAGTTATTCGAACTAATACACCGGCTAATGGAAAGTGGTGTAATAAAACAATTGCCCTTCAAGGAATAAAATATATTGTCTAATATCTTCCAGCATGCAGTGACGCTTCAGCTAGTCAGAAGTAATCTAATGGAAGGGATCAAGCGCAAGAAGGTAGTAGTGGAAAAGCAAACGACATGGACTACTCGTCAGATTCGGGAGTTCTTAG